>NZ_JBVIPA010000014.1:0-209864 GCF_055578365.1 Streptomyces sp. NPDC033131 | reverse complement strand
TGGATGCCGTGCCCGACCACGTCGCCGACGACCAGGGCGACCCGTGCGCTGGACAGCGGGATGACGTCGAACCAGTCGCCGCCCACTCCGGCGAGCGCGCTGGCGGGCAGGTATCGGGAGGCGACGTCCACGGCTTGCTGCCGTGGCAGCTGTTGCGGCAGCAGGGTCTTCTGCAGCGCTGTCGCGGTGTCGCGCTCGTGGGTGTAGCGGCGGGCGTTGTCGATGAACACGGCGGCCCGGCCGGTGATCTCTTCGGCAAGCAGCAGATCGTCCTCGCTGAAGGGCTCCTGCCGTTGATGGCGGACGAAGACGGCGATGCCGAAGGTGGTGCCGCGAGCACGCAGGGGCACGGCCATGACGGAGTGCATCCCGAAGGCGCGGACCGAGGATTCCCGGCGCGGGTGCCCCACTGACCAGTCGGCCTTCGACGGTTCGAACGTCGCGTGGAGCACGGCCCGGCCTGTGGCGAGGCACTCGGCGGTCGGCGAGTCGGCGGCGTAGGCGTCCACCTCCCCGAGGGGGACGACCGCCTCCGGAGTGCCGGGGAGTACGGACTGGTGGGCCACACGGCGCAGGCGGACAGCGCCCGGTCGGGCGGTTGCAGGCACCGGTCGGGGGACGGGGTCGGGGAGCAGATCAACGGTGGCGAAGTCGGCGAACTCCGGCACCGCCACCTCGGCCAGTGCTTGCGCTGTGCGCGCCACATCGAGGCTGCTGCTGATCCGGGCGGTGGCGTCGTTGAGCAGCTGCAGCCGCTTGCGCGCCCAGTACTGCTCGGTTATGTCGTGGCTCGCCATCCCCACGCCGCACACGGCGCCGCCCTCGTTCCGCACCGGGTACGCGACGTGGGACCAAGCATGCTCCCGGCTGTCGCCGGGAGCCTGCGCGTAGGTCTCCACGTGCTGCGGCTCCTCGCTTTCCAGCACCTGGTGCACGGCTCGTTCCAACCGTGCGGCTACCGGATGGAGGTCGCACTCCGAGAACCGCAGCCCGCGCATCTCAACCTCGTTGAGGCCCAGCGCACTCTCTGCGAAGTTGTTGGCCAGGCGCACGCGCAGACGCGTGTCGAACATAAGCGTCCCGCAGCTGGGCGACTGATTGAGCATCCATTCCATGAGCGGCTTGTCCTGCGGGGTAGCGGCCCCGGCGAGGGAACAGATCAGAAGCCAGTCCGGGCCCGTATCCCTCATTGTCCGGTGGTGAGCGAGCAGACCGGCCTCCACCCGGTGCCCGTCCCGGTGCCGCAGCCGCGCCCGGCCGCTCCATCTCCGCTGGGCCTGGATCTCGCGCAGCGTCTCCGAAGGAAGTTCTTCATCGAGCAGGCGGGCAGCGGGCGTGCCGACGATCATGTCCGGCAGGTAGCCCAGCAACTGCCGGGCACCCTCGCTCCATTCCGTCACCATGCCCTGCTGATCGACAACAGCCCACGCCGAGCCACCGTCGTCGACCATGTCGCCGGGCAGGCCCGGACGTTCGGCGATGGGGGTCCGTCGCTGTTCCATCGCCGTCTCGTTTCCACTGAGGCTCGGGGGCTTCCGCTTGTCGGCGCCGCGCTGCGCGTCCGCCCCCGTGTCTCCATTATGGCTCGCCCCACCCGAACGGCACCTGGTGGCGCTTCGTCAGTGGGTGACGGCAGAGAGAAGGGCTTGTCGTCATGTCGTCGTTCAGCGGCCGTGGAAAGCTGCTGTCCGGCGGTGACCTCGATGGAGGTGGAGCGGTTACGGGGCGGGGGAACCGGCCGGACGGTGCGCGCGGCCGGCGCTTCATCGCGCTGGAACGCGGAGTGCCGGCCTCCTTCTCGGACCGGGCCCCGTGCAAGAACAAGGTCCACGGGCGCCGTCCCGAGCGGTACTGGCCGAGGCCGAGCACCTGCGCGGACAGCGGGCCGCCGCCGGTGATCCCGCCGAACGGGTCGTGATCGACCGGTCCCCCTATGAAGTCGTGGCCGATCGCCCGGCTGCCTCCGTGGACGCACCTGCTGTCAGCGCCGTGCGCCAGGCGGCCGGCCAGGGTGCGCTGCCGCCCGCCTCCTTGTCGGGGACGTACACGGTGACGTAGCTGCCCCGGGCGGCACGTCGGCGCGGCCCGCTGGCGGCGGCCTCCCGCCACACCTCGAAGGCGAAGGTCATCGTGGACCGGCCGAGGCGGACAAGCTCGATCCGGGTCAATACCTCCTCGCCAAACCGCAGGGACGCCTCGAACTCCACCTCGTAACGCACTCTGGGCGCCACCGGGTGATCTATCGCGATACGGCAGATATCGGTTGGTACGCGGGCCACCGCGCACGCAGGCGATGGAACCGGGTCTGGGCCTGGCGGCGGTCGGGCATACCGAGCGCAGAAGCGATCTGCTCCCAGGTCTGCCCCTGGGCTCGGGCTTGGTCGATGAGCTTGAGCTCAGTGAACTCGACATCGCTGCGGGCATGGGAGATCCGGGCCAAGCCGGCTGTGAGGTCCTCGTCGGCCAGAGCGTCGACCATCGCCGTGACGTCATCAGAATGATGACCCTCCGAAGGAATGTCATCGTTTTGATGACAATCGGGGATCTCCCCGCTCGGGACAGGGACATCACCCAGCCCCTTACGGATCCCGGGCTGCAGCAGTGCCGTGCAGATCCCTTCCAGCTCATCAAGCTGCTGGGGGCTGAGCACGTCGAGGACCGCTGAGCGCACGGCCGCCACATGGCCCGGGGCTATGGCCGCCACCTTGGCGTATCCCGCGTCGGTCAGCACGGCGACGCTGCCCCGTCCGTCCTCGGCGGCACGCTCGCGGCGGACCCATCCCCGGCGCTCCAGGCTCGCCACCTGATGAGACAGTCGCGACGGAGAGCCGTAAGCCCTGGATGCCAGGTCGGTCATGCGCACGGCCCGCCCCGGCGCCTCCGACAGTGCGGAGAGGACCCCGTACCCGAACTGCGTCAAACCGGCGGCACGCTGCAATTGCGC
Organism: Streptomyces sp. NPDC033131; assembly: GCF_055578365.1. Classification (NCBI taxonomy): domain Bacteria; kingdom Bacillati; phylum Actinomycetota; class Actinomycetes; order Kitasatosporales; family Streptomycetaceae; genus Streptomyces; species Streptomyces sp. NPDC033131. Next base: position 206,920 of record NZ_JBVIPA010000014.1, on the reverse strand, counting down.
CTCCACCTCGTCGGGCAGCGAAAGGAGCACGGCCGCGAAGAGCCGCCACACCCGCTCTTCACGCGCAGTCAACCAGGGCACCTGTTCCATCACACCGACACGATACGAGAGTCCCGCTCGGCCCGAGCGGGCGCGTTGGGACAGACCTGTGTGACAGCCGAAATACTTGACGTCTCAATGAGATGGTCGTAGCGTCGCCGCCAGTTACTTGAGACTTCAGTTACTTCGAAAGGGCTCGGTCCCATGACCTCATTCAGCAGGCGGCGGATACTCGGCGGCGCGAGCGCTGCACTCGGTACGGTGGCGCTGGGCACGTCGATCACCACCGGCAGCGCCGCTGCCGCACCCAGGGACGACGCGGACTCGGCATCCGGCTTCCGTAGGCGCGTGCCGGAAGAGAAGAAGTCTCTCGACGAGTTGTACGCCGACGCCAGACGTGAGGGCGGCGAACTCGTCATCTACGCCGGCGGCGACACTCCTGACGCACAGGACGCAACAAAGCAGGCGTTTGTGTCACAGTTCCCGGGCATCAAGCCCACCGTGGTCGTCGACTACAGCAAGCACCACGACGTACGCATCGACAACCAGATCGCCACGGACACGCTCGTCCCCGACGTGGTGCAACTGCAGACCGTGCAGGACTTCACCCGGTGGAAGGCCATGGGCATGCTCCGGCCGTACAGGCCGGCCGGCTTCTCCGCGCTGTACCCCCAGTTCAGGGACCCGGACGGCGCGTGGGTGAGTATCGCGGTGGTTGCCTTCAGCTACATGTACGACCAAACCCTCGGCAGCGACGGCCCAGCCACACCGCGGGACCTGGTCGACCCGCGGTGGCAGGGCGCCCTCTCCTCCACCTACCCGCACGACGACGACGCGGTCCTGTACCTGTACAAGCTCTACACGGAGGCGTACGGCTGGGACTGGGTGCGCCGGCTCGCCGCGCAGAACGTCCAGTTCGGCCGCGGCAGCGTCACTCCGATCTTCTCGGTCGCAGGCAAGCAGAAGCTGATCGGTATCGGTGGCGCCGGCTCACTGACCGGGCCCATCGCGCCCGGCGTGAAGTGGGCGGCGCCGGACGGCCACCCCTTCATGGCGTGGGGACAGCGCGCGGCGATCCTCCGCCGCGCCAAGCGCCCCGCCGCAGCCAAGCTCTACCTCAACTGGCAGCTCTCCCGCCCCGTGCAGGAGCAGTCCTTCGACGGCTGGTCGGTGCGGACCGACGTCACTCCCCCAGGCGGGCTCAAGCCGATCTGGGAATACCCCAACGCCCATCTCGACGGGTTCCCGCGCTTCATGGCGGACCGCGCCGAGGTCGAACGCTGGAAGCAGACCTTCGCCCTCTACTTCGGCGAGGTGCAGGGCGCCCCCACCCCGGGCTCGCTCGGGCTGCACCCCGGCCAGTAGAGCGGCCATGCGGGTGCGATCGGCCACCTAGGCCCACCCGTCCCGCGCTGCGGCGGGCCGCCCGGCGCAGCGCGAAGCGGCACGCCCCGAGGGCGGCGTGAGCTTCCAGCACCATGACGTCACCCGTTGGAAGGCCGACCGCCGCTGCCGCAGTGGCATCGGGCGCTCGCACCAGGTGCCGCGGCCGTTCACCGGCATGACCGCGTACGAGCACGTCCTGGTCGCGTCAATGGCGGGGGCGGCCCTGTGGCGGCGCGCGGCTCAGGAACACGCACTCGACGTGCTCCAACGCTGTGGCATGCTCGCAGTCGCCAACCGGCCCGCCTCGGCACTCACCCTGCTGGAGCGCAAGCGGCTGGAGATGGCCAGGGCGCTGGCCACCGATTCCCAGGTGCTGCTGCTGGACGAGATCGCCGGCGGCCTCACCGACGTAGAGACCACAGAACTGGTCCTCACCATCCGGCAGTTGCGCACGGACGGCCTGGCGATCGTCTGGATCGAGCATGCGATCCACGCTCTGTTGCGGGTGATCGACCGTCTGGTCTGCCTTGCGCAGGGCCGGGTGCTGGCCGAGGGCGAACCCGAGACCGTCATGTCCGATCAGCGCGTCATCGAGGCCTATCTGGGGAGCGCGGCATGAGCCTGCTGTCCGTGGAGAACCTGGAAGTCCTGCACGGCCTGCTGCACGCGGTACGCGATGTGTCGTTCGCTCCGAGGGCGACGACATCGCGCTCGTCGGGGCCAACGGCGCCGGCAAGTCGACCCTGATACGGGCCGTGGCCGGTGCGCACCGGCCCGCGCAGGGCCGCATCGCCCTGGACCGGTGCGAATGTCACCACCCGGCGCGCGCACGACCGTGTCGCGGCCGGGATCGCGCTGGTCCCCGACGGGCGGCGACTGTTCGCCGACCTGACCGTCGAGGAGAACCTGCTGGTCGCCGCGCGTGTCCGGCGACCCGGACCGTGGGGCCTGGCCGCTGTCGTGGCCGCCTTCCCACTGCTCGACGGGCTGCTGCGGCGGCGGGCCGGCGACCTGTCAGGCGGGCAGCAGCAGGCCGTGGCCATCGGCCGGGCCCTGATGACCAACCCCCGCCTGCTGCTTCTCGACGAGGTTTCGCTCGGCCTCGCCCCCGTCATGGTGGACACCCTCTGCCAGTCACTCAGCACCATCCTGTCCGGCGGTACGACCGTGCTGCTGATCGAGCAGGACCTCGGCCGCGCGCTGGGCGTGGCCCAGCGGGTGCTGTGCATGCTCGAAGGCCGCGTCGTACTGGACGAACCGGCCGCCCACGTCACCCGCGAGCGGGTGGTCGAGGCGTACTTCGGGCTGGGCCGCGCCACTGCCGACCGGCAGGACCTTCACGACGACGCTGCCAGGGAGCCGGCATGAACTGGATCAACGCCGTGGTGCAGGGCGTCATCCTCGGCGGCCTCTACGCCCTCTTCGCCTGCGGGCTGTCGCTGATGTTCGGTGTCATGCGGACCGTCAATCTCAGCCATGGCGACCTCGCGATGCTGGGGGCCTTCCTTATCGCCGTCCTGGCGGCGGCGGTGGGGATCAACCCGTTCTTCGCCCTGCTGCTGGTGCTGCCGGTGATGGGGTTGATCGGAGTCGCGTTGCAGCACGGCGTCCTCAGCACCGCACTGCGCAGCGGTGAGATGTCCCCGATGCTGGCCACCTTCGGACCAGGATCCGGACCAGGTGCGGACCAACTCGGCTCAGCACCAAACGATTCCACCCTTTGCCGCAGGTCAGAGGTGACGGTGATCGTGTACCACCAGCAGACGAAGAACCTACTGGTGGTCCTACAGCACAGTAGTAAGCAGCGACGGCACGGACCTTGTCGACTCTCGACAAAACGACAACACAAGCAGCGTCGTCCAGCGCCGACGCCCGACTCGGCCGCGCGTCAGGTCAGCATTCGTCCGGTCGCCGCCGAACCCGCAAAGACCGGCTTCCGTGGCAGAGCTGCGAAGAGAACCTGGCGATCCACCTGACAATACGTCAGCAAAGTCAGCGTAGGTCAGCAAAGGCTCTGCCGCAGCCGCCCACAGACAGCCACCCGTGGAATCGCCAGCAACACCGACCCGCGCCGGCCACCTGCTCAGCCGCAGTCCGGCGAGCGGTCGAAGAGCGTAAGGCATTGCCTGGCCGCCTCCCGCTCGACAGCCACCGACCTTCAGGCATTCCCGCAGGTCAGCGCACCCTCCCCCTCGGCTTCAATGCCACAGGCGGCAGCTCCGGAGCGGGCAGCGGGGCACCGTCATACCCCTTCACCTCGCCGAACCTCGACCCCTCCATCCAGTCCCGGCGCGCCTGTTCGATCTCTTCCTGGGAGCGCCCGATCCAGTTCCAGAACATGATCAGCTCCTCCTCGAACGGCTCACCGCCCAGAAGCATCAGGTCCGCGTCCGACTCGGCACGCAGCGGGAGTTCGGTGCGGCCGCAGCCGAGGTAGAGCATCGAACCTGGCAACAACGGCACACCGTCCACATGCGCCTCGCCGGACATGGACAGCACGGCGTACTCGAAGTCCGGCTCCAGCGGCAGGCGTACGTCCGTGCCGCGGGCGAGGGCGAGGTCGGCGCCGACGATCGGGGTGTAGGTGGTGCCGGGCGAGGTCGCGCCGTCGAGGGTGCCGAGGATGAGCGTGGCCGTCACGCCCGGCGCCGTGACGAGGGGCAGCTCGGCGTGGTGCTCGAAGTGCGGGTCGGTGTGCCGGTGGCCGTCCGGGAGCGCGACCCACAGCTGGGCGCCGTGCAGGAGGGCGGCGTGGGGCCGGGGGCTCTCCTCGGAGTGGCTGATCGCCCGGCCGGAGGTCATGAGGCCCAGCTCGCGTGGGCGGATCGTCTGGAGGCTGCCGGTGGAGTCGCGGTGCAGCACCTCGCCCTGGTGCAGCCAGCTCACGGTCTGCAGACCCATGTGGGGGTGCGGCGGCACCTGCATACCGGGTTCGTCGGCGATGTCGTCGGGGCCGTAGTGATCGACGAAGCACCAGGCGCCCACCATGCGGCGGCCCAGGTTGGGCAGCAGGCGGCGGACTTCGGTGGACTCGCCGAGCTTGACGTGACGCGGGCTGAGGAGTTCCCGGACGGGCTCGGTCACCACGAAGCCGCGGCCGCCGCACAGGGCGGGAACCGCCTCGCGATCAAGATTGCTCATGGCGCTCAACCTAGCTCCGCGGGGGCTCCCGCGTCAGGTCAACGAATCGTCGCCATATTTAATAGCCATGGATATAGTCGCCATGTACTGTATTTATGCCCGGGGAGCCACCAACCGAGGGACAGAGGAGCAGTCATGACCACCGCTTCACCCACTACCGCACCTGCCGCACCCACTGCCGCGCCCACCGTCGACGGCCGCGCGATCGCGCTGGCCCACTACGCCGGACGCGCGGTCCTGGAGAGCGTCCTGACCCGCCACGGCCTGACGTTCCAGCAGTCGGTGACGCTCAGGCCTGTCGCCATCGCCGACACCGCCGTCGAGCGCGACGAACTTGTCGCGCAGGTCGCCGACGCGCTCAAGATCGGGGCGGCGGACGTGCACGGCGTCGTCGATGAGCTGGCCGCCCAGCGGCTGATCGCCGTCGAGGGTCCGAAGCTGCTCGTCACGGACGCCGGACGGGACCTGTACGCCGGGACGAGCACCGAGACCGGGAAGATCTCCGCCCGGATCTATGCCGGCCTCTCCGCCGAGGACCTCGCGACCGCCGGGCGAGTACTCGCCCTGGTCACCGAGCGGGCGAACGCGGAACTGGCCGCGCCCGCCGAGTAAGTCACAGGAGCCGCAGGAGCCGCACCAGCCGCCGTAGCCACGAAGAAGTAGTGGAATGTTTGACCATCTCGCGCGGTTGAAGGCGCCGAAGGAGGTCAGCAGTGGACATGACGTACTACGACCACGGAACGCCGGCCGATCGCTGGGAGCGGGCGGGGATGTTCTTCGACGCGAAGGACTACGCCGCCGCGGCGCGGGTCCTGGGCGAGCTGGTCGAGGAGGTGCCGGAGCAGACCGGACCCCGGCTGCTGCTGGCCCGCGCCTACTACCACTCGGCGCAACTGCGGCGCGCGGAGAGCGAGTTGCGCGTGATCGTCGAGCGGGACCCGGTGGAGCACTACGCGCGGCTGATGCTGGGCCGCACCTTGCAGCGGCAGGGCCGGCACGAGGAGGCGGAGCCGCACATGCGCCTGGCCTCGGCGCTCGCGGGCGACTTCGAGCAGCTCTGAACCGACCGTTGTCCGGGCCCGGTTCCCTCCCTGGGAGCCGGGCCCGCGCGCCCTGTGTCGTCACGCCACCCTCGGCGGTCGCAGCCCGCTACGTCGCGTCGGCGCCGCTCGTCCGCGTGCGCCGGCCCCGCCGGTGGGCGATCTCGCCGAGCACGACGTCCACGGCGACGAACGCGGCCAGCGGGATGCCGAGCAGCGGGACGAAGTAGCCGAGTACGGCGATCACCGCCACACACGGCAGCAGGATCTGAGGCGGCACCTGCTGCCAGGCACCGCGCGGGATCGGCCGGCCGAAGGAGGACCCGCGGCCGCGCTGCCACCACATGCGGTACCCCAGCGCGATCAGCAGGATCAGCGAGAGCGCCAGCAGCATCAGCGTGATCTGGTTGACCAGACCGAACAGGACGCCGGTGTGCAGGTCGATGCCCCAGCGGGTCAGCTTGGCCAGCACCGGGTAGTCGGCGAACCGCAGGACGTCGGTGACCTCACCGGTGGCCGGGTCGATCGCGACCGAGTCCTGCTTCTCGGGCCAGCTGCGCTGCACCTGCCTCACGACGTACGCCGACGAGGCGTCCGCCGGCGGGACGAGCTCGACGGGGTCGCCCAGTCCTTCCGCGCGGGCGGCGGCCAGGATCTTGTCGAGGCCCACGCCGTGTTCCGCGTCACCGGCCGAGTCGGACGCGCCGTGGCCCGAGTGCTCGCCGGCCGCGGTCGACGTGACCGACGGGGTGGACTGGCCGAGCGAGGTGCGCAGTTCGTCGATGTTCGCGCCGGCGTAGGTCGACCAGGTCAGGCCGGTCGCCGACAGGAAGATGAAACCGGCCGCGGCCCACACGCCGACGGTGCCGTGCAGGCCGAGCGTGCGGCGGCGTCCGCCGGTGCCGCGCACCTTGCGCAGGGCGCGGCGGCGGGACAGCCACAGGATCAGGCCGCCGGCCGCGATCACCCCCAGCCAGCTCGCGGCGAACTCGCTGTACAGGCGGCCGTTCTCGCCAAGGTGCAGGTCGCGGTGGAACTCGTCGATCCAGGTGCGCAGCGGCAGCGCGCCGGTCGAGCCGTACTGCTCCAGCGCGCCCTGCACCTTGGCGGTGTACGGGTCGACGAACACCGCGAGGGTGTGGTTCGGGTCGACGCCCTCGACGCCGGACAGCAGCACCCTGGTGGTCGCGTCGTCCTCGGGCGAGGGGCGTATCGCCGAGACCGTGCCCCCGGGGTGCGCCTCACGGGCGGCCGCCACCTGCTCGGAGATCGGCAACTTGGCGTCACCGACGGCGGAGACGGTCGTCTCGTCGGCGTAGACGATCTTCTCGGCCTGGAACGCGCCGGCGTACAGGAAGCCGGTGACGGCGGCGACGAACAGGAACGGCGCGACGAACACGCCGGCGTAGAAGTGCAGGCGCAGGATCAGCGGGCGCAGCGGGGCCCATCTGCTGGGGGACGACGGCGCCGTGGCGGCGGGTTTCGGGGCCTCGTCCGATGGGGGTCCCCCCGCTGGAGCGGAGCCGGAAGTGGGGGAGGTCGAGGGAGCGGTGGACATCGGCGGGCTTCTCCCGGGGCAGGGGATGATTCTCGGCTGTAGCGGTCCAGAAGTCGGGGAGAAGGGGCGCCGAGTTCCCGAGGGCTCTTGTGGTGTGCGTCACACCGGACCGTGAGAGGTGCTCGGACGCCTCGTGGCATCCTGGCGCGATGGCATCTTCCCGTGATCGCGCGCCCCTGGCGGAACTGGTCGAGGAACTGCTGGCCGCGGACGGGCCGTTGCCCATCGTCGCCGCCGGTGATCCGGTGCTGCGGCGGGGCACCGAGCGCTTCGACGGACAGCTGGAGCCCGCGCTGCTGGCCCGGTTCGTCGAGGCCCTGCGGGTCACGATGCACGCGGCGCCGGGCGTGGGCCTCGCCGCGCCTCAGGTGGGCGTGCCGCTTCGGATCGCCGTCATCGAGGATCCCGCCCCGGTGCCTGAGGAGGTACGGCTGGTGCGCGGGCGGGTGCCGCAGCCGTTCCGGGTGCTGGTCAATCCCTCGTACGAGCCCGTGGGCACCGCCCGTGCCGCGTTCTTCGAGGGGTGTCTGAGCGTGCCGGGCTGGCAGGCGGTGGTGGCCCGGCCCGCCGAGGTCCGGCTGACCGGCCAGGACGAGGCGGGCCGCGCGGTGGACGAGGTGTTCACCGGCTGGCCCGCACGGATCGTCCAGCACGAGACGGATCACCTGGACGGCATGCTGTACCTGGACCGGGCCGAGCTCCGCTCGCTGTCCTCGAACCAGGCGATGGCGGAGCGGTGGACGCAGCCGTCACCTCAGGAGGCGGCCGCGTCCCTGGGCTTCCCGCTGCCCAAGGCCCAGCGCCTCATCGACGCAGGTGAGCGGGGCCTGGCGGCGTGCCAGGCCCCGCCTCTGCGGCATGATCTGCCGGAAAGGCCCTAGTTGTCCCGGTACGCCTCCAGCAGCCGCAGCCACACCTCGCTGATCGTCGGATACGACGGCACGGCATGCCACAGCCTGCTGATCGGCACCTCGCCGGCGACCGCGATCGTCGCCGAGTGGATCAGTTCGCCGACGCCGGGGCCGACGAAGGTGACGCCGAGCAGGATCTCGCGTTCCAGGTCCACGATCATGCGGGCGCGGCCCTTGTAGCCGTCGGCGTACAGGCCCGCTCCGGAGACGGCGGCGAGGTCGTGGTCGACCGCGCGGACGCGGTGGCCTGCCTGTTCCGCCTCCGCCAGGGAGAGGCCCACGGAGGCCGCCTCGGGGTCGGTGAAGACGACCTGGGGGACGGCCGCGTGGTCGGCGGTGGCGGCGTGGGCGCCCCAGGGGTCGGACTCCAGGAGGGGGACACCGGAGGCGCGGGCGGCGATGGCGGCGCCCGCGATGCGGGCCTGGTACTTGCCCTGGTGGGTGAGCAGGGCGCGGTGGTTGACGTCGCCCACGGCGTACAGCCACTTGCTGCCGGTGACGCGCAGGCTGTCGTCGACCTCCAGCCAGGAGCCGGGTTCCAGACCGATGGTGTCCAGGCCGATGTCGTCGGTGCGCGGGGCGCGTCCGGTGGCGAAGAGGATCTCGTCGGCCTCGATACGGTCACCGGTGTCGGTGACGACCACGACCGTGCCGTTCTCACGGGTGACCGACTCGACGGAGGTGCCGGTGCGCACGTCGGCGCCGGCCTCGACGAGGGCTTCGGCGACCAGTTCGCCGGCGAAGGGCTCCATGCGGTTCAGCAGGCCTTTGCCGCGGACGAGGAGGGTGACCTGCGAGCCGAGGGCCTGCCAGGCGGTGGCCATCTCGGTGGCGACCACTCCCCCGCCGACGACGACCAGCCGGCCGGGCGCCGCCTTGGCGCTGGTGGCCTCACGGCTCGTCCAGGGCTTCACCTCGGCGAGGCCGGGCAGGTCGGGCAGGACGGCGCGGGTGCCGGTGGAGACGGCCACGGCGTGCCGGGCCGTCAGTGTCTTCTGCCCGCCGTCGGGGCCGGTGACCGTGACCGTGCGCGGTCCGGTGAGGCGGCCGTGTCCGCGGTAGAGGTCGACGCCGATGCTGTCGAGCCACTGGATCTGGCCGTCGTCCTTCCAGTGGGAGGTGTAGTAGTCGCGGTGGGCGAGGACCGCGGCCGTGTCGAGGGGGCCCTGGACGGCCTGGCTCAGGCCGGGCGTGCGGCGGGCGTCGGCGCGGGCGATGACCGGGCGCAGCAGGGCTTTGCTGGGCATGCACGCCCAGTACGAGCATTCGCCGCCGACCAGTTCGCTCTCCACGACCGCGGTGGAGAGGCCGGCCGCACGGGTGCGGTCGGCGACGTTCTCCCCCACGGGTCCGGCCCCGAGCACCACGACGTCGTACGCGATGGATTCCGTTTCCGTCATGGGGTCAGTCTGGTGGGTGGTGTGCGCCGAGGCCACATGGGTACGTGCGCGGAATATGCACCAGGGCCGCCGTGTTGTGCCGACGGCTTCGCCCCCACACCAGGAAGTAGGGATCACGCCATGAGCAGCACCGTGGAGCTCACCAAGGAGAACTTCGACGAGACGGTCACGGAGAACGAGTTCGTCCTGATCGACTTCTGGGCGTCCTGGTGCGGTCCGTGCCGTCAGTTCGCGCCGGTCTACGAGAAGGCGGCCGAGGAGAACCCGGATCTGGTGTTCGGCAAGGTGGACACCGAGGCGCAGCCGGAGCTGGCCGCGGCCTTCGGTATCCAGTCGATCCCGACCTTGATGATCGTGCGTGACCAGGTCGCCGTGTTCGCCCAGCCGGGCGCCCTGCCCGAGGCCGCCCTGACGGACGTCATCGGGCAGGCCCGGAAGCTGGACATGGACGAGGTCCGCAAGGCCGTCGAGGACCAGCAGGAGCAGGCCGAGCAGAACGGCCAGTGACCCGCTCCGCCGAAGGCGCTAGAAGGGGTACGGCGCCACGTCCGGGCGCACGGTCGTCCAGCGCACGTCGGTGAAGGCCTCCAGGTTGGCCTCGCCGCCGAAGCGGGCGCCGGTGCCGGACGCGGCGACGCCGCCGAAGGGGGCCACCGCCTCGTCGTTCACGGTCTGGTCGTTGATGTGGACGATGCCGGTGGGGATCCGTTCGGCCAGGTCGAGACCGCGGGCGGCGTCCCGGGTGACGATGCCGAGCGAGAGTCCGTACGGGCCGGTCGCGGCCAGGGCGGCCGCCTCCTCGGACGTGCCGAAGGACCGTACGGGCGCGACCGGACCGAAGACCTCCTCCGCGTAGGCGGGCGTGCTTTCGTCGACGTCGGCGAGGACCGTCGGCCGGTAGAAGAGGTCCTCGTGCGTGCCGCCCGCGGCCAGTTTGGCGCCCCGGGCCGTGCTCGCCTCCACCAGGCCGTGGATCTTGGTGAGCTGGCCGGAGTCGATGATCGGGCCGAGGTGGACCTGGCCGCGGAACGGGTCGCCGACGGCGAGCGAGTCGGCCTTCGCGGCCAGCCGCTCGACGTACTCGCCGTACAGCGACTCGTGCACCAGGTGGCGGCCGGTGGTCATGCAGATCTGGCCCTGGTGGAAGAAGGAGCCCCAGGCGGCCGTGGAGATCACGGCGTCGAGGTCGGCGTCCTCCAGGACGATCAGGGCCGAGTTGCCGCCGAGTTCCAGGTGGACGCGCTTGAGGTGGCGTCCGGCGGCCTCGCCGACGGCCCGGCCGGCCGCGGTCGACCCGGTGAAGGAGATGACCGGCACCCGCGGGTCGGTGACCAGCGCCTGACCGGCGTCCGCGCCGCCCGGCAGGACGTGGAACAGCCCCTCCGGGAGGCCCGCCTCGGCGAAGACCGCGGCGAGTGACAGTCCGCCGCACACCGCCGTACGCGGGTCGGGCTTCAGGACGACGGCGTTGCCGAGGGCGAGCGCCGGGGCGACCGAGCGGATGGAGAGGATCAGCGGGGCGTTGAACGGCGAGATCACGCCCACGACTCCGGCCGGAACGCGCCGCGTGTAGGACAGCCGGGCCGCCTCGCTGGGCAGGACCTGCCCGGCCGGGCGGGAGGCGAGGGCCGCGGCCTCGTAGCACTCCTGGGCGGCGACATGCAGTTCGAAGTCGGCTTTGCCGGGGATGGAGCCGGACTCCCGGACCAGCCACTCGCGCAGTTCGTCGGCGTGCGCGGCGAACAGGTCGCCGGCCTTGCGCAGCACGCCCGCGCGGACGAAGTGGGGCACGCGGGCCCACTCGGCCTGGGCGGCGCGGGCCGCCTCGGCGGCGGTCGCGACGTCCTCGGCGGTGGCGAGGGTGACGGTGCCGAGCGTCTCGCCGGTGGCGGGTTCGGTGACGGCGTGTTCAGGTCCTGACATGGTGCGCGATTGCCAGGTCTTGGGGTCGAGCAACGGCATGACGGCTCTCCGTTCGGTCACCGGAGGGACTCACAGAGTGAGCGGGAGTCCCGAGTAGTTCGCGGCCAGTTCTGCCGCCGCGTGGCGGGATGCGGTGATCCGGCGCAGCCGTGCGAGCTGCATCCGGTCGTCGAACACATCCCCATTTGGTTGAGCGTGCAACATCCTAGTCATGTCGTACGAGAACCGGGTCGCCTGCCATACCCTCGCGAGGCACAACTCCGAGTAGCGTTCCAGCAGTTGCGCCGATCCGGTGCGATGCAGCTCGGTGAGGGCCCGGGCCAGGACGCGGACGTCGGACACCGCGAGGTTGAGGCCCTTGGCGCCGGTCGGCGGGACGATGTGGGCGGCGTCCCCGGCGAGCAGCAGCCGTCCGTGGCGCATCGGCTCGTGCACGTGACTGCGCATCGGCGTCACCGACGTGGCGGTGATCGGGCCGCGGGCCAGGGTCCAGTCGGCGTCGATCGCGAAGCGGGCGGCGAGTTCGTCCCAGATCCGCTCGTCGGGCCAGTCGCCCGGATCGGTCCCGTTCGGGACCTGGAGGTAGAGCCGGGAGACGGCCGGGGACCGCATGCTGTGCAGGGCGAAGCCGCGCTCACCCCGGGCGTAGACCAGCTCCTCGCAGGACGGCGGGACGTCGGCGAGGATCCCCAGCCAGGAGTACGGGTAGTCGTGGGCGTACGTCCGGCTCGTCGCCGTCGGGAAGGCGTCGCGGGCGACGCCGTGGGAGCCGTCGCAGCCGACGACCCAGTCACAGGCCAGCGTCCGTTCACGGCCCTCGTGCCGGAAACGTACGACGGGCCGCTCGCTGTCCGGCTTCTCGACCGCCAGCGCCTCGGCCCCGAACAACAGCGGTGGCCCCTGGTCCAGTTGGAGGGCGATGAGGTCCTTCACGATCTCGGTCTGAGCGTAGATCGTGACGCTGCGGCCGCCGGTGAGGGACGGGAAGTCGATGCGGTGGCGCTCGCCCGCGAACCGCAGCTCGATGCCGTGGTGCACCAGCCCTTCGGCGTCGAGCCGGTCGGCGGCACCCGCCTCACGCAGGGCGTCGACCGTGCCCTGCTCCAGCATTCCGGCACGCTGGCGCTGCTCGGCGTACTCCCGCGTCCTGCTCTCCAGGACCACGCAGTCGATGCCGGCCCGGTGCAGCAGCCGGGCCAGGAGCAGTCCGGCGGGGCCACCGCCGATGACGCCGACCGTCGTACGCATGGCCCGCCTCCCTGGGCTTCAGCTGGAGTCGCGGTGGACCACCGAGGCTCCCAGCACCGTGTGCGTCTCGGGCGCGGCGCCGGGGTTGCGCGCCGCGCGGTCGACCAGTTCGGCCAGGTCGCGGCCGGACGGCAGCTCGATGTGGACAGTACTCAGTCTGGGCCGTAGCAGCCGTCCGAGCATCAGATCGTCGGCACCGATCACCGCCGTCTCCTCGGGGATGCCGACGCCCTCGTCCTGCAGGGCGCGCATGAGCAGCATCGCGTACTCGTCGTTGTACGCGAACACGGCGTCCAGGCCGAGCGTGCGCCAGCAGGCGGCGAGCCGTGCGGCGGCGGCCTCCTCGTAGGCGAGGGGCAGGTCGGTGACGGTGGCGTCGGTGCCGTTCAGGGCCCGTCGTACGCCTTCCAGGCGGGGCGCGGAGAAGGCGTCCAGGCCGGGTTCCTCGGGGACGACGACGCCGATACGGCGCCGGCCGCGGGCGTACAGGTGGGTGCCGGCGCAGAGGCCGACGGCCTCGTGGTCCATGAGCAGGGCGTGGGCGCCCTCGACGGCCTCGGGGCCGAGGGTGACCACGGCCCGGGCGCCGGAGCGCTTGAGGACCGTGACGCCCTTGGGGCCGAGGCCGGTGCCGGGCACCAGTACGGCGACCGGCCGTAGTTCGGCCCAGGCGCGGGCGGCCTCGTCGCCGTGCACGCCGACCGCGCCGAACTGCACGACCGTGTAGTCGAGGCGGCCCAGGGCCCACTGGAGTTCGCTGATGAACTGGCTGTAGAGCGGACCGACCGGGAAGGCCGGCGCGGGCATCAGGACCATCCGGCTGTGCCCGGCGCGCAGGCTGCGGGCCGCCGCGTGCGGCACGTACCCGAGCTCCTTCGCGGCCTCGTGGACGCGGCGGCGGGTGGGCTCGCTGATCCGGACGGCGCTGGTGTTGTTGAGGACGTAGGAGACCGTCGCGCGCGACACGCCGGCCAGGCGGGCCACATCGGCGCTCGTGGGCACGGAGCGCGGTACGGCGGACACGGGCGCGGGCGTTTTCGGTATCTGCACCATGACGTACCGCATCTTTGCAGAACCTGTGCGTGGAACTTTCGGGTGGGGGAACTTCGCGGCGAAAAAAAGACGCTCAGCGCGACTGTTCGCCCGCGGTGGCCGTCATCCGGTCGACCAGGTCGCACCAGCCGGCCTCCAGGCGCTCAGGCGGCATCCCGCACTGCCGGCTCAGGTGATGGACCAGGTCGGGGCTCACATACCCCATCAGCGTGTGGGCGAGGAGCTCGACGTCCGCGTCCGGAACCGCCTGGCGCAGCAGTAGAGCGACATGGCTGTACAGGACGCGGCGGGGCGGGTTGGAGAACCGGCGTTCCGCGCTCGGTTCGGCAGCCAGCTGCAGGTCGAGTTCGTCGGCCGAGCGGCGCAGCATGGCGCAGCCGAACGCCCGCAGCCGCTCGACGGGGGGTGCCCCGGGGCCCAGCGGCGGCGGGCCGCTGAGGAAGGCGGCCTGGAACTTCTTCTCGGAGTGGTCGAGCAGGGCGGTCAGCAGACCGGTGCGGTCGCCGAAGCGCCGGAAGACCGTCCCCTTGCCGACGTTGGCGGCGAGGGCCACCGCCTCCATGGTCACGCCGGCCGCGCCTTGCTCCGCCACCAGCCGGGCGGCGGCCTCCAGCAGCCGGGCCCGGTTGCGCGCGGCGTCGGCGCGCAGGCAGGGCTCCTCCTCGAAGGAACCGACCTGCAGCAACTCGGGCTGGGCGGTGGGCTCCTGGGGGCGCGGGAAGGGAGGCAGGACGGCGGACATGAAAACAGCGTAAAGCATCGGGAACAAAACTGGACCGCGGTCCGGTTAGGGTGCTAGAAAGTTAAACGGACCTCGGTCCGGATTGTCACGGCACCGTTTAAGCACCCGGGAGTTTCGTATGTCTGTTCGTATCCTCGCGCTCGTCGGCAGCCTCCGCGCCGGTTCGACCAACCGCCAGCTCGCCGAGGCAGCCGTCAAGCACGCTCCCGAGGGCGCCGACGTGGTGCTGTTCGAGGGCCTGGCCGACATCCCCTTCTACAACGAGGACGTCGACGTCGAGGGCGGTGTCCCGGCCGCCGCCGCCAAGCTGCGTGAGGCCGCCGGCTCCGCCGACGCCTTCCTGCTCTTCTCTCCCGAGTACAACGGCACCATCCCGGCCGTCCTGAAGAACGCGATCGACTGGCTGTCCCGCCCGTACGGCGCCGGCGCCTTCGGCGGCAAGCCCGTCGCCGTGGTCGGCACCGCCTTCGGCCAGTACGGCGGCGTCTGGGCGCAGGACGAGGCCCGCAAGGCCGTGGGCATCGCCGGCGGCAAGGTGATCGAGGACCTCAAGCTCTCCATCCCCGGCTCCCTGACCCGCTTCGCCGAGACCCACCCGGCCGACGACGCCGAGGTGGCGGCGCAGCTCACCGAGGTCGTGACCCGTCTGCACGGCCACGCCGGCGAAGCGGTCGCCGCCTGACGGGTCCGGACCCCGCCCAGGTCTGGCACCGGCGTATCACCGCAGGTCCCGGAGGGGCCGGAGCGCACGCAGCGCTCCGGCCCCTCGGCGTTGTCCTGCGCGGGCCGCGCCGCTCGTACGTCATGCCACCGCCGTGGGCGCCAACTCCCGCAGCTCCGCCAGCGCGGCCACCACGGCCGGGCGGGTCCGGCCGCCCCGGCGGGTACAGGTGAGCAGTTTGCGGTGCGGGTCGCCCGTGCACTGCACGCGGGCGATCGGCAGGTGCGGGGTGAGGTGGGCCAGCCGGGGGATCAGCGCCACGCCCAGCCGGTTGGCGACCAGGTGGGCCGTGACGTTCCAGTCCAGGGCGTGGTGGACGATGTCCGGCGTGAACCCGGCCTCACCGCAGGCCGACAGCACATGCGGACGACAGGGGCTCTCGGGGAGCGGGGCGATCCAGTCCTCGCGCGCCGCCTCCGCGAGGTCGACGCGTCCGCGCCCGGCCAGCGGATGGTCCGCGGGGACGACCAGGTCGAAGGGGTCGTCCAGGAGGGGCTGCTGGTCGAAGCGCGCGTCGCCGAGCGGCGGGTTGTGCGGGGTCGCCTCGACGACCGCCAGATCCGTCTCCCCCTCGAACAACAGGTCGAAGCTCTCCGGAACGCCCGCCTCCCGGATCCGGACGGCCAGCCGCGGGTGCCGCTCGCGCAGCCGGGCCGCCATCGGGGCCAACAGCACCGAGATGAGCACCGGGAAACCACTCGCACGCAGCGGCCCGGCGGGCTCGCCGTGGTCGGCCCGCAGGTCGAGTTCGGCCTGTTCCCAGCGCGCCTGGATGGCGTCGGCGTGCGCGAGCAGGCTCTCGGCGGCCGGGGTGAGCCGTACTCCGCGCCCCTGCGGTTCGAGGAGGTCGACGCCCAGATCGCGGGAGAGCTGGCGGATCTGCTGGGAGGCCGCGGAGGTCGTGAAGTGCAGGGCGGCCGCCGCGGCGGTGACCGTGCCGTAGTGCGCCACCGCCCGCAGGACATGAAGCCGACGCAGGTCAATCATGAAGCCCACGCTTCAAGGTCTGCTCCGGAAAGTCAACCTGGACGAGCACGAAGACTCCGACGCACCCTGGCTGTGTCGCGACGGCCCATCAGCCCCCGTACGCAGGAGTCCCCATGACCAGCACGACCAGCACCACCAGCACCACCAGCACGACCAGCACGACCGGCGCCGTCTGCCCGCACTGCGGCCGGCCCGACGGCGCCGAACCCTTCCAGGTGGTGTCCCGGCACTGCACGGCGGCGGGAACCACGGTGTGGACCCGCTGCGGCTGCGGTTCGCTGCAGGTGCGCGTCGCCGACGGCCGGGGCACACGGATCGTCTCCCGCAGCCGCCCGGCCGCCGCCCGGGCCGGCTCCGCCGGCCGCTGAACTGAAGTCGAACGTGACCGGGGTGCCGTCAGGCCACGCGTTCGGGCTCGGCGGCCTCCTGCTTCCTCGCGGCCCGCAGGCTGGTCAGCGTGGTGACCGTCAGGACGAGCACGATGAAGCCCAGCGAGAAGGGGATGCCGATCTCCGGGACGTGGACGCCGGACTCGTGCAGCGCGTGCAGGACCAGCTTGACGCCGATGAAGCCGAGGATGATCGACAGGCCGTAGCTGAGGTGGACCAGCTTCCTGAGCAGACCGCCGATCAGGAAGTACAGCTGCCTCAGGCCCATCAGGGCGAAGGCGTTGGCCGTGAACACGATGTACGGATCCTGGGTGAGCCCGTAGATGGCGGGAATCGAGTCCAGGGCGAACAGCACGTCGGTGGAGCCGATCGCGAGCATCACGACCAGCATCGGGGTCATCACCCGCTTGCCGTTCTCCCGGACCCACAGCTTGGTGCCGTGGTAGCGGTCGGCCACACCGAAGCGCCTCTCCACCGCTTTCAGCAGCTTGTTCTCCTGGTACTCCTCGTCGTGCCCTTCCTTACGGGCGTCCTGGATCAGCTTCCAGGCGGTCCAGATCAGAAAAGCCCCGAAGAGGTAGAACACCCACGAGAACGCGGAGATGATCGCCGCACCGGCCGCGATGAAACCCGCCCGCAGCACCAGGGCCATGATCACGCCGACCATCAGCACGCGCTGCTGGTACTGGGACGGAACCGCGAACTTCCCCATGATCAGCACGAAGACGAAGAGGTTGTCGACGCTCAGCGACTTCTCAGTGACGTAGCCGGCGAAGAACTCACCGGTGGGCTCGGCACCACCGAAGAGGAACAGGGCGACGCCGAACAGGCAGGCAAGGACGACCCAGACGACCGTCCAGGTCCCGGCCTCCCGCACCGAGACGTCATGGGGCTTCCTGCCGATGAAGAAGTCCGCGGCGACCAGCGCGCACAGGGCTGCGACGGTCAGCAGCCAGACGGTGACGGAGACGTTCACTGATACTCCTGGTGCGTGGGGGGCATCGGCAGCGTCGTCAGCGCGTCGGATCCGTTCCACCGACGGTGGATGAAGAACTGGCCATGTCTCGGCAAAGAACGGCAGGTCAGACCAGGACATGGCGGAAAAGTGCGGGCGCCCACCCGCCGTACGGCGGGCAGGTCCCGCCGTACGGCGGCGCTCCGCGCCCGTCGTGTGCGCGAATCATGGCGCAACGAGTCGCCGCGCCCCGCGTCAGGAGATCCCATGAGCTTCGTCCCACCCCCGTTCGACCCGGAACTCGCCGCCGCCCTGGAGATGATCAAGGACGTGCTGTCCCCCGGTCTCACCCCGGAAGAGATCGACGTCCTGCGCACCGGGCCGGCCATCCTGATGCTGGCCGAGCTGGACCTGACCATGGACGGGCACTTCGAGGTCGAGGACCGTACGGTGCCGGGTCCCGAGGGGGAGCCCGACATCTCGCTGCTGATCTGCCGGCCGGCCGCACCTGAGCTCGCGGACGTGCCGCTGCCGGTCCTCTACCACGTGCACGGCGGCGGCATGGTCCTCGGCAACAACCGGGTCGGCGTGGACGTGCCGCTGACCTGGGCGAAGGAGCTGGACGCGGTCGTGGTGTCGGTGGAGTACCGGCTGGCGCCGGAGCACCCGCACCCGGCGCCGGTCGAGGACGTCTACGCCGGCCTCGTCTGGACGGCGGAGCACGCCGCGGAGATCGGCGGCGACCCGGACCGCATCGTCGTGGCGGGCGCCAGCGCGGGCGGCGGTCTGTCCGCGGCGCTGGCCCTGCTCACGCGGGACCGCAAAGGGCCGGAGCTGATCGGCCAGGTACTGCTGTGCCCGATGCTGGACGACCGCAACGACACCCCGTCCTCGCACCAGATGGCGGGCCTCGGCGTGTGGGACCGCACGGCGAACGAGACCGGCTGGGGAGCACTGCTCGGCGAGGCGCGCGGCGGTCCCGACGTGTCCGCGTACGCGGCGCCGGCCCGCGCCGAGGACCTGTCCGGGCTGCCGCCGGCCTTCCTCGACGTGGGTTCCGCGGAGACCTTCCGGGACGAGGTCGTCGCCTACGCCTCCCGGCTCTGGCAGGCGGGCGGGGTGGCCGAGCTACACGTGTGGCCCGGCGGCTTCCACGGCTTCGACGGCTTCGCCCCCCAAGCGGCGCTCTCCCAGACGGCCCGCGCGGCCCAGTCGACGTGGCTGCGGAGGTTGCTGGGCGGGGGGATCTGAGGCGAGGGGTCTGAGGCGAGGGGTCTGAGGCGCGGGGCGGGGCCCTGGGTCCCCGGGTTGCCTGGGGCGCGCGGCGCCTGAGACGCGGAGGGCCGGGGGTCTCGATCCTGGGGCGTGCGGCGTCTGGGGCGCGGAGGGTCCGGGACGCGGAGGGTCTGGGGCGTGCGGCGTCCTGGGGCGCGCGGCGTCCTGGGGCGCGCGGCGTCCTGGGGCGCGCGGCGTCCTGGGGCGCGCGGCGTCTGGGACTCGGGGCCTTTGGAACGCCGGGACTTGGGACATGGGGCTCTCTGGCCCAGGTCTCTGGGGCGCAGCTCTCTTGGGCGCAGCTCTCTTGGGCGCAGCTCTCTTGGGCGCAGCTCTCTTGGACACAGGAGGTCTCTGGGGCACAGGAGGTCTCTGGGGCACAGACCCGCGAGCGCAGGCCCTTGGAGCGTGTGCCCTTGGGCGCCACTCTCGGGCACGGGTCTCTCGGGCGCCGGCCCATGGAGCGCCAAGTGCCTCGGGCACGGGTCGCACGGGCGCAGGTCCATGGGGCGCAGACCTCCGGGAGCGCAAACCTCCGGGCACAGGCCTCCGGGAGCGCCAGGCCTTTCGGGCGAAGGCGCTGGAGGCGCAGGCACCTCGGGGCCGCAGCCGCTCAAGGCGCAAGCCTCCCCAGGCCGCAGGCACTGAAAACGCAAGCCTCCTGGGGTCACAGGCACTGAACCAGAAACGCCTCGGGGCCGCAGCCGCTCAAGGCGCAAGCCTCCCCAGGCCGCAGGCACTCAAGGCGCAAGCCTCCCCAGGCCGCAGGCACTGGCGGCGCAGGAGGACGCTGGATGCGCAAGCCTCTCGGAGCGCGGGCTCCGGGGGCGTGTGGCGACCTCCGGGGCCGTGCGCCCGAATGACCTCACCCCACAGGCACCGCCAAACGTGACGGAATAGCGCACCATGGACGCATGAAAGAGCTGGCCGGGCGCCTGACCGCGCTGGACCCGGACGCCGGCGCCGCCGTCCAGGTCATCGCCTACTTCGACCGACTGGCCGAGTCCCGGGCCGGGCTGGAGGCGCTGGTCCGTGGGGCCGCGGTGCTGGCCGGGGTGCCGGCGCGGCTGGTCGACGCCGACCGGCGGGTGCACGTCCGTGTCGAGGCCGACGGCACCCGCCGCGAGACGGACCGTCCGCCGGACGCCGCCTGGCCGTCCGCCGCGCTGGCGCCGGGCGGGGCCGCGACCCTGTGGCTGGAGCGGGCGGAGGCGGCGCCCCCCAGCGTGGTGGACGCGGTGATCCTGGAGCGGGCCGCCGGCGCCGTACGCCTCGTCCTCGACCGCACCCGGGGGCGGGCTCGCTCCGACGATCCCGCGCTGATCGAGACGGCCCTGGACGCCTCGGCCCCGGAACCCGCCCGGCTGCACGCGGCCCGCGGACTGGGCCTGGACCCCGCTGCCCCCGCACGCGCCCTGGCCCCGCGCGACGGCCGGCCCCGGATCGTCGCCGCGCACCCGGAGGCCCGGCTCCCCACCGGCCGGCTCGGCGTCGGCCCCGCCGTCCCGGTGCTGGACCTGCCACGTTCCTGGGCCGCCGCCCGTACCGCCCTGCGGTTCACCGCGGACGGCACCGCACAGGACCCCGGACCGCGCGTGGTGTACGCCGACGAGCTCGGCGGCATCGCCCTGCTGGCCGACCTGGTCGCCCCGGGCGCCGAACCGCCGCCCGACGTCCGGGCGCTGGAAGCGGCGGCCGCGACCACGCCCTGGCTGCCGGCCACCCTGCACGCCGTGGCCTCGACGGCGAGCCTGCGCGCGGCGGCCGTCGAGATCAACGTGCACCACTCCACGCTCCAGGACCGGCTGACCCACGCCGAGCACCTGCTCGGCTGGGCCCTGCGCACACCGCAGGGCCGACTGCGACTGCAGTTGGCCCTGACGATGCGGCACCTGGCGCGGTCGTAGCGGGTCACGCGCGCGCCGTCGGACGGCCATGGCGATTTCCCGGCGATCACGGCCAACTCACGGCCATCACGGCCATCACCATCACGGCGATGCTTGCATGCGCGCGATAAGCGCATCCGCTGGAAATTTCAAGCATGGCCTATCCTGGATGGTCAGTCACCTCGGGACGGAGGAGCAGGCCCCATGACCGCCACAGACCCCGCACTCACCGCCCTCGCACAGGGCTGGTGCGCCCTCTCCCTGCTGCACGGCAGGATCGAGGCCCACATCGAGCGGGCCCTGCAGGCGGGGCACGACCTGAGCGTGCGCGAGTACTCCCTGCTGGACGTCCTCGGCCGCCAGCACGACGGCGAGGGCGGCCACCTCCAGATGAAGCAGGTCGCCGACGCCGTCGTCCTCAGCCAGAGCGCCACCACGCGCCTGGTGACCCGCCTCGAAGACCGCGGCCTGCTCTCCCGCTACCTCTGCCCCACCGACCGCCGCGGCATCTACACCGACGTCACCGCGGCCGGTCGCGAACTCCTTGAAGAAGCCCGTCCCACCAACGAGAGGGCTTTGCGCGAAGCCCTCGACGAGGCCGCGCGGAACCGGGAACTCGCCCCGCTGGTACGGGCCGTCGAGACCCTCGGCGTAGCCGCATGAGCCTGCCGCCGCTTCCGCTGACCGGGATCACCGTGGTCAGCCTGGAGCAGGCGGTGGCCGCTCCCTTCGCCACGCGGCAGCTCGCCGATCTCGGTGCCCGGGTGATCAAGGTGGAGCGGCCGGGCGACGGCGACTTCGCGCGACGCTACGACACGACCGTGCACGGCCACTCCAGTTACTTCGTGTGGCTCAACCGGTCGAAGGAGTCCCTCACGCTCGACCTCAAGGACCCCCGGGGGCGCGAGATCCTGCACGAACTCCTCGATGGCGCCGACGTGTTCGTGCAGAACCTCGCACCGGGAGCCGCCGACCGGCTGGGCCTGGGCGTGGACGGCCTCCAGGAGCGGTGGCCGCGACTGATCCCGTGCACGATCTCCGGTTACGGCACCTCCGGGCCGTGGGCCGACCGCAAGTCGTACGACCTGCTGGTGCAGTGCCAGACGGGCCTGGTGTCCCTGACCGGCACGGCCGAAGAGACCGCCCGCGTCGGCATCTCCGTCGCCGACATCGCGGCCGGGATGTACGCCTATTCCGGCGTCCTCACCGCCCTGTTCACGCGCGCCACCACCGGCACGGCACACCCGGTGGAGGTGTCCCTGTTCGAGGCGCTGGCCGAGTGGATGGGCCAGCCCGCCAACTACACCCGGTACGGCGGCACCCAGCCCCCGCGCCTGGGCACCCAGCACGCCACCATCGCGCCGTACGGCGCCTACACGGCCGCCGACGGCAGGGACGTGCTGTTCTCCATCCAGAACGAACGCGAGTGGGCCGCACTGTGCGCCGACTTCCTCGGGCGGCCCGAACTGGCCGCCGACCCGCGTTTCGCCACCGGCTCCGACCGGGTCGTCCATCGCGATGAGCTCAACGCCGTCGTCGCCGAGCGCGTCGAGCGCTCCGCCGCCGAGGAGATCCTGAAGGACCTGGAGGCCATCGGCATCGCCTGCGCCGGGGTCAACGACATCGCCGGGTTCCTCGACCACCCGGTCCTCGCCGCCCGTGGTCGCTGGCGCGAGGTGGGCGTGCCCGGCGGGGCGACGGTGCAGGCGCTGCTGCCGCCGGCCGACCTGGCGGGGCTGCCGGCGCGCATGGACCCCGTGCCGGGTGTGGGCGAGCACACCGAGGCGATCCTCACGGAACTCGGCCGCGGCCCCGCCGACATCGAGGCACTGCGCGCCGACGCCGTCATCTGACCGCGGAGGACCACCGATGCGGCGGCCGAGTGCGGCCGGGCCGGCCGCGGGCGGGCCTCACCAGGACGTCCCGGAACGCGTGACGCGGAATCCGACGTCGTCCACCCGGAACGTCGGATGGCTGCGGCGGCGTACGGACGCCCGGCAGCTCCAGTGCTCGTCGAACCAGCCGCCGCCGCGCAGGACCCGGTAACTGCCGTAGACCTCCGGGTCGTAGAGATCCCAGCACCACTCCCAGACGTTGCCGAGCATGTCGTACAGGCCCCACGGGTTGGGCCGTCGGCCGCCCACCTCGTGGAGCCGTTCGTCCGAGGTGCCGCGGTACCAGGCGATCTCGTCGAGCGGCCCGTACCGCGGCCCGGTGGTACCGGCGCGGCAGGCGTGCTCCCACTCGGCCTCGGTCGGCAGCCGGTACCCGTCGGCGTCCGTGTCCCAGTCGACTGCTTCGCCGTCGGAGTGGACCCGGTACGCGGGGGCCAGCCCGGCCCGCTCCGACAGGGCGTTGCAGAACCGGACCGCGTCCCACCAGGAGACCCCCTCGACGGGTAACCGGTCACCTGGCGCCGCGCCGGGCCGATGCCCCGTCACCTGGGCGTACAGCTCCTGGGTGACGGGGTACGCGGCCAGCCGGTAGGGCCCGAGTTCCACCTTCCAGGTGCGTTCGGTCCGCCGGTCGGCCAGCGTGACCTGTCCGGCGGGGACGGCGATCATCCGGTGCTCCGCGCTCTGGTTCATGCGCGGATGATCTCACCGGCGGGCTGCGGGCCGGCCGGGGCCCGGCCGCTCGGTCCTGGTCCTGGTCCCGGTCCCGGTCCTGGTCCCGGTCCCGGTCCCGGTCCTGGTCCTGGTCCTGGTCCTGCTCAGTAGCCGTAGCGGCTCTTCACATGGCGCCAGAAGTCGCGGAACATCCACTTGTCGAACTCCGTGATCTGCGCGGCGCTGCCCGCCTTCATGAGGAAGCAGCACTGGCCGGTCGGGGTCCAGTCGTAGAAGTCGTCGAGGCCGAAGGTGTGGCCGACCTCGTGCAGGTAGATGTGGATGTTCTCCTGGTCCAGCGCGCCGGTGAAGTACTCCTGGCCGACCCGCTGGCCCCAGTCACCGCCGGCACCGCCCTGGAATCCCTTGGTCAGCCACAGCGACTGGTCGTAGTGGCGGGCGGCGCCGCCCGGGCACCTGGAGTAGTTGCCGTCCTGGTGGAAGAAGCGGCCGCAGTCCGGCGCGCACTGCGGGGCGCCGCCGCCGTCGAGGTTGCCCGCGTAGATGTCGACGGAGTTGTCGGTCCACTGCAGGGTCGACCGGGACTTGACCGCCCAGCCGACGATGTTGACGGGGACGGTGGTGTACGGCCAGGCGTTGTGTCCCCTGCCGCCTTCGACCATGGCCGCCGTCCACTTGCCGAACTGCTTCTTGAGCGCGGTGTGGATCCGGTCGCGCAGGGCGGCGCTGACCGGGGCGTCGGACTCCCAGCGGACGCAGTAGTTGACGCTTCCCTTGTTGGCCATGACCTGGTCCCAGCCGTAGTTCCGGAAACCGTGGAGGTCCGGGTAGGTCGACTGGACGTGGTTCCAGACCTCGTTCAGGGGCTGGACCAGGTTGGCGGGGGGATTCCAGTCGTCGGCGGCCGGGGCCGGGATGGCCGCGGCCCCGGCCGGAGTCGCCGCCGCCTGTGCCGGGGTCACCGACACGCCCGGCAAGGCGAACACTGCGGCCAGGGCGGCCAGGACGGCGATCAGACGCGCAATGCGGGTGCGCATGGTGAACTCCCTTGATGGGGTACGGGATTCACCTTCGTGTCGCCGCCGACGCCCGGCGGGTTGCCGCGTCCTGTCCGGCCGGTTGCCGCGCCCCGCCCGGCTCAGCCGGTGAGCGGTGCCGTCGCCAGGTCCGCCGTGGGCACCGTGGTCAGCTCCGTCGCCGTCGGAAGGTCCGCCGTCGGCACGGTGGTCGACTCTGGCGCGCCGCCGCCCAGCACTCCCGTGACCAGTCCGGTCACCGGCGTCAGCAGCCCGGTGACCTGGCCCAGTACCGCGCCCAGATCGAGCGAGGTGAGCGCCCCGAGGATTCCGTCGATCGACGACTGGAGCTCGGTGAGCAGGTCGGAGACCGGGTCGGCGGCCGCGGCCGCCGGCACCGAAGAAGCCAGCCGCTGCTGAACAGCGGCATGTGCGGTCCGTACGGCGCGGTCGTACGCGGCGGCGTCCGCCGGGTCGAGACGGCTGCCCTCCGACGCCGCGATGGAGTTGACCACGTCGACGAGCGGGGTGAACACGGCGGCGCGGTCCGCTCTTTCCAGCGCGTCGAGCCGTTCCACGACCGCGTCCGCCGCCGGGGCGGAGCGTGCCACGGCGGTCCGGTCCACGGCCTCCGAGGAGGTGTCGCTCGCGGCGGCGGTGCCGGCCGATGCGAGCAGCAAGGCCGAGCACAGCAGGGGCGGCAAGAGAAGACCGCGGGTAACCAGGTGACGCATGCACGTTCCTTTCCCTCACGCTGTTCACGCTGTTCAACGCTTTTCCTGCGCCCACCGTGGAAAGCACCCCGGCCCTCCGCAACCGCTCCTGCAGCCGGTGACCCGCCCGACGCCTCGGCGAGGTCACGCTGACCAGCACCTTCCCGGACAGCACGGCCGCTGTGAGCGCTACGGGCACGTTCGCCCGTCAGGGTGCGCCCCCTTTGTTCTGCTGCTCCGTCCGGACGGGCGACCGGGGACGGACACACATCTCACGGAATCCGCGACCTTCACAGAATTCCGGCAACCTTTGCGGCAGCGGTGGCGACTGGTGGGCGACGCGCTCCACGAACTGCCGAACGAAGGTCACCACGTGAGTACAAGAGCAGCCCTGCACCGCCGGACGCGGCGCGGGAGAACCAGCCGTCGGACTGTTCTGATCAGCGCGGTGGCCACCGCTCTGGTCGGGGGCGTGATCATCGGCGGTGTCCTGATGAGGTCATCGGCCTCCGGGCCGGCGGCGGCCAAAACCAGGTCCGCGCCGTCCGCTTCGGCGTCACCTTCCCCTTCGGGTTCGTCATCGTCTCCTTCCCCCTCGGCGTCCTCGTCGGCCTCCGTGTCCGCCTCGCCCTCGGCCTCGTCCTCGGCTTCGGCTTCGGCATCCGCGAGCAAGAGCCCGTCCGCCTCCGCCGCCAGGCGCCCCTCCCCCTCCCCCTCCCCCGCCTCCGCCCTCGGCTCCTGGCCGACCGCCACCGGGGGCAAGCCGGTGACGTCCACCATCCAGGTCTCCGGCAGCTACGACGGCGGCCTGCGACGCTTCTACGGCTCCGGCGCCCTGGGCGGCGACGGGCAGGACGAAAACCAGGACCCCGTCTTCGAACTCGCCGACGGAGCCGTCCTGAAGAACGTGATCCTCGGCGCGCCGGCCGCCGACGGCGTGCACTGCCTGGGCAGTTGCACCCTGCAGAACGTGTGGTGGCAGGACGTCGGCGAGGACGCGGCCACCTTCAAGGGCACCTCGCCCTCGGCCACGTACCTCGTCGTCGGCGGCGGCGCCCGGAAGGCGGACGACAAGGTCTTCCAGCACAACGGTGCCGGCACGCTGACGATCAGGAACTTCCAGGTCGCCGAGTTCGGCAAGCTCTACCGCTCGTGCGGCAACTGCGAGACGCAGTACGAGCGCCACGTCGTGATCGACAACGTCAGGGTGACCGCCCCCGGCAAGGTGCTGGCCGGCGTCAACGCCAACTACGGGGACACCGCCACCCTTTCCCGTGTGACGATCGTCGGCGACAGCGGCAGGGACATCACCGTCTGCGAGCGCTTCCAGGGCAACACCAGCGGCGCGGAGCCGAGCAAGATCGGCAGCGGTCCGGACGGCACGTCCTGCCGTTACAGCGCGTCGGGCATCGCCTACAAGTGACCGACGGCGAGTTCCTGTGAGACTCGGTGTTACGGCCATGCAAACGAAATGCCGTGGCTAGACTCCCGCCCCATGCGTAACTCCAGTCCCATCAGGCAGTGGAAGAAGACGTCCCCTCGCGCCTCGCGCCCCGACACCCACGACTGGAGAAGAACGGTCCGGAACGTGGCCCGTCGGGGCGCGAGGCGCCTCAAGGCGCCTGTGCCGCAGGCCACGTGCGACCCGCTCGGCACACCGGCCGAGAGGGGGGACGACGTTCCGTGAAAGCTCGGCACAAACAGTCCCGCGACCCGCGCGGACACTGGCTGTTACTGATACTCGTCCTCCCCGCGATGTTCGGGGCCCTGCTCTTCGAGGGCTGGACCAACCACGAGGTCGACGCGGCGAAGACACGGTCCGCGTGCACCTCGCCCGTTCCCGACGCCGTGGCCGGCGGCGGCCCCGTGGTGGGGATCAACCGCAACGGCATACAGACCGGCTCGATGCCCGCCCGCACCGTCGCGCTCACCTTCGACGGCGGTCCCGACCCCGTGTGGACCCCGCGCCTGCTCGACCTGCTGCGACAACACCGGGCGCGCGCCACCTTCTTCCTCTTCGGCTCCCAGGCGGCCCGCCATCCGGACCTGGTACGGCGGATCCGCGACGAGGGCCACGAGATCGGCTCCAACACGTACACCGGTGCCGCCCTGGGTGAGACGTCGCCCGCCCGCTTCTCCGCCGAACTGGACCTGACCCAAGGTGCGTTGGCCGGTACCGCGGGTCTTCGCACCAATCTGCTGCGGATGCCGCGGACCACCTCGCCGGACACCCTGTGCGGCCGCGAGTGGCAGGCGGCACGGCGCGCCACCGCCCGGGGATACGTCCTGGTCGCCGCCGACAAGGTGTCACGGAAGCCGGCACAGGGCCTGGTCCGGCAGCTCAGCCAGACGGCGACCGCGTACCGGCAGGCGGCGAAGCTGCTCGGGAACCGGAACGTCGACCGCTTCACCACCGTCTCGGCAGGGCTCCGGCTCACCCCGTACGCCCCGGTGTCGACCCTTGAGAGGTGGCGTGGCACCGCCCTCGTGTGGGCCACCACCGTCGGGCACGCGTTCTCGAACGCCATGACCTGGACGCTCGGCATCGCGGGCGCTCTCGGGGTGCTGCGGCTGGTGCTGCTCGCCGTCTTCGCACGTGCTCACGTCCGGCGTCTGGAGCACTCCCGGCCGGGCGCGCCCTGGCTGCGGGAGGTGACGGAACCGGTGACGGTGCTCGTGCCCGCCTACAACGAGGAGGCCGGCATCGAGTCCACCGTCCTCTCCCTGCTCGCCTCCGACTACCCCCAGTTGCAGATCATCGTGGTCGACGACGGCTCGACGGACCGCACGGCGGAGCTCGCCGACGGCATCGGCGATCCGCGCGTGCTGGTGATCCGCAAACCCAACGGTGGAAAGGCCGCCGCCCTCAACACCGGTTTGGCGTACGCGAGTTACGGCATCGTGGTGATGGTCGACGCCGACACCGTCTTCGAACCGGACGCCATCCGCCATCTCGTGCAGCCGCTGGCACACCCGGCCGTCGGCGCGGTCAGCGGCAACACCAAGGTCGGCAACCGGCGGGGCCTGCTCGCCAAGTGGCAGCATCTCGAGTACTGCTTCGGCTTCAATCTCGACCGCCGGATGTTCGAGGTGCTGGAGTGCATGACCACCGTCCCGGGCGCCATCGGGGCGTTCCGCCGGGACGCGCTGACGGGCGTCGGCGGGATCAGCGACGACACCCTCGCCGAGGACACCGACCTCACGATGGCGTTGTGGCGGGCGGGCTGGCGGGTGCTCTACGAGGAGTCCGCCGTCGCCTGGACCGAAGTGCCCACCTCCCTGCGCCAGTTGTGGCGTCAGCGCTACCGCTGGTGCTTCGGCACGATCCAGGCCATGTGGAAGCACCGCGGGGCGGTCCTGGAAGTGGGAGTGGCCGGGCGCTTCGGCCGGCGCGGACTCACGTACCTCGCGCTGTTCCAGGTCGTCCTGCCACTGCTCGCGCCGGTCATCGACGTCTTCGCCCTGTACGGCGTGCTGTTCCTCGACCCACTGAGTTCGGCCGGGGTGTGGTTCGCCTTCCTGGGCGTCCAACTGGTGTGCGCCGGTTACGCGTTGCAGCTCGACGGGGAGCGGAAGCGGGCCTTGTGGTCGATGCCTTTCCAGCTCTTCGTCTACCGGCAGCTGATGTACCTGGTCGTCGTCCAGTCCGTGGTCGCCGCCCTGGTGGGCAGTCGGCTGACGTGGCAGCGCATGAAGCGTTCCGGTACGGCCGCTGAACAGATCGGAGGTCCGGCCTCGTACAAGAGCCTGCCGACGAGATGATTCCGACGTGGTGAGGGACTGAGCAGGCCGATGAGTGACGGGACCGACCGCCCGGCGGGCCACTACGACCCGAGCGGTGGTGTGGCGCGGCCAGCGCGCGTCGTCACGGGGCGGGTGACGCGCGGGACCGCGGCCTCGCCCACGACGCGTACGGCACCACTGCCGGGCATGCCCTCGCCGGCCACTCCGGGCCGTACGGGCCACGGGCGCGGGCCCTTCGGGGACGCGGGCGGCCGTCGCTCCCCCAGGCCGCGTCCCACCCGGCGCCGCAGGGTCACGCGGCTGGCGATCGTCCTGGTCTGCGCACTGTCCGTCTCCTTGGCCGGTACGTACGTGTGGGCGGACACCGAGCTCGACCAGAAGGTCGACCTCGGTGCGCTCCCGGACCGTCCGGCGGAGGGAAGGGGGACCAACTACCTGATCGTGGGCTCCGACAGTCGTGCGGGCCTGTCGGAGCAGGCCCGGAAGGATCTGCGCACCGGCTCGGCCGAGGGCCGCCGCACCGACTCGATGATGCTGCTGCACACCGGCGCGAACGGCACCACGATGATGAGCCTGCCGCGCGACTCGTGGGTGACCCTCCCGCCGTACGTCCGTCCCGAGACCGGCAGGAACTACCGCGCCGAGCCCGACAAGCTGAACGCCGCGTTCTCCCTCGGCGGCCCCGACCTGCTCGTACGTGCCGTGGAGCGCAACACCGGGCTGCGCGTCGACCACTACGCGGAGATCGGCTTCGCGGGCTTCGTCGGCGTGGTGGACGCGGTCGGTGGCGTGGACCTGTGCCTGGACCGTGCCGTCAAGGACGAGAAGTCGGGCGCGGACCTGCCGAAAGGCTGCCAGACCCTCGACGGCGGCCAGGCGCTGGCGTTCGTCCGGCAGCGCAAACAGGAAGCCCAGGGTGATCTGGGACGCACCCGCAACCAGCAGAGGTTCCTGACCGCGCTCGCCAGGAAGGCCGTCACCCCGCAAACGCTCCTCAACCCCGCCAAGGCCCTTCCGACCCTCGGCGCGGGCCTCGACACGCTCGTCGTGGACAAGGACACGGAGCTACGGGATCTCGTGTCGCTGTTCCAGGCGATGCGGGGCGTCACGGCGGGCGGCGGCAGACAGGTCAACGTGCCCGTCTCCGACCCCGCCCTCGCCACCTCCAAGGGCAGCGCCGTGAAGTGGGACGACCGCCGGGCGCGGAAACTCTTCGCGGAGCTGAGGGACGACCGGCCGGTGACGCTCCCGCGGGAGAAGTGACCACCCCGGCCGGCGGCCGGTCAGGCCCGGCGGGCGGAGGAGCTCATCGCCGGGGCGCCGACGGAGGCCTCGGGGACGTGGGGGTAGGCGGCCGTCCGGTGCTGGAAGGACAGGATCTTCGGGTTCTGTACGACACCGTCGCGGATCTCGATGGCCTTGCCGACCGTGGCGTCGGCGTCCCACGCCTCGGACCCGCTCATGACCTTGCGCAGGTACGGCAGGAGCGCCTCGCTGATCTCCCACGTCGCCGAGTTCCACAGGTGGGACGGACTGTGGTCCACCGCGTAGTAGTGGCAGCCCGGGCCCACCGTGGGCATCGGCTCGCCGAAGGAGGTCGGCCGGGCCCACTCGAAGCCCATGCCCTCGTCGCAGGCGACGTCGATGAAGAAGGTTCCCGGCCGGAACAGGGCGAGCTCGTCCTCGGTGACGAACGTCAGCGGCGCGTCGGTGTCCTGCAGGACGCAGTTGACGATGATGTCGAACCCGGCCAGGTACTCCGCCAGCGGCTTGGGACCGGCCGCGGTGATCGCCAGCAGGCGCGAGGAATCGTCGTCCTGCTCCTCGAAGTGGCCCATCACGACCGACGGCATCGGCGAGGCCACCGCCGCCGCGGCGCGCTGGGTGAGCACGGTGACGTCGGAGACGCCCATGGCGCCCAGGCCCGTGACCGCTCCGCGCGCGGTGGCGCCGAAGCTGATGACCGCGGCGCGCAGGCGGCGGCCGTAGCTGCCGGTCAGCCCGCCGAGCTGAAGGGCGTGCAGCACCGAGCAGTAGCCGGCGAGCTCGTTGTTCTTGTGGAAGACGTGGACGCTGAAGGCGCCCGTGGAGGTCCAGTGGTTCATGGCCTCCCAGGCGATGAGGGTCAGCCGCCGGTCGATGGCGAGCTGGGTCATCTTCTCGTCCTGCACGCAGTGCGGCCATCCCCACAGCACCTGGCCCTCGCGCAGTGCGGCGACGTCCTCGTGCATGGGCTTGGGCAGCAGCAGCACGTCGCACTCGGCGACCAGTCGCTCACGGGGGCGCAGGCCCGCCACGAGCGGCCGCAGAGCGTCGTCGGCGACACCGAACCGGTCGCCGTACCCCTCTTCGAGGAAGATCTTCTCGCGGATGTCCGGCGCGATCCGCTCGAGGTGGGCGGGGTGCAGCGGCAGCCGGAACTCGTTCTCCTTGCGGGAGGAGGCGAACACTCCGAGACTCAGCAGGCTCATGCGCTTCCTCAATCATTCAGTTCTTGGTGGTGCTCGGGTCGTGCGTGAGGTCCCGGAATGCCTCTCGGGCCCTCGGGAAACAGGAAAACCGCAGAGGCGGGGCGCGGCGCGAAAACGGGATACGGACGGCCTGTGCCGTGCTCCGAGGGCGACGCCGAAACGGCTCACGGCGTGCGAGGTGCGCTCGATACCGCAACCGTACTCCTCCTCTGGGTCCGGACCCGACCGTCCAGGCGTCGCGGGCCCCTCCCCCGCCCGGCCGGGAACCTTGCCGGCACTCCGGACGTTCTGGAGAGTGGTTGTAGTTGAAGTTTGCGAACGTGTGAGCGCCCGCGGAGTTCTGACAGCGGGCGCTTCGTCGTTTCAAAGTTTTCTTCGACGGCTGGCGACCAGCAGCCCGGAGTACGCGCGAGCGCGCGTACTCCGACGTACTCGCCAACTCGGAGGAGACCGCACATGGCCGACCTTTTCGCCCCCCACTCGGCGATCGACACCTCGATGCACACACGGGCCGACCAGGTCCGCGCACTCTGAGGACACCCCGTTCTGATGCAGGCCCGCGGCGCGGGCCTGCATTGCGCTGCTTCCCCACGGGCTTCACGCACCCGACGCCCTGCCCCCGCGCCGGCACCGGCCCGCACGCTCTCCGAAAGGCAAACCGTGACCACTGACATCATGAACCGGGGCACCGATCCGGCGGATCCCGCCGGGATCTCAGAACCCTCGCCCGGCAGCCGGGGCAGCGAGTACGCCGCCCTGTCCCGCGAGGTGAAGCAGAGCGGGCTGCTGAAACGGCGCCCGGGCTACTACTCGGTGAAGGTGGGGGCGAACCTGCTTCTGCTGGCCGCCGGATGGACCGCGTTCGCCCTGATCGGCGAGTCGTGGTGGCAGCTGCTGACGGCCGCCTTCCTCGCGGTGATGTTCACCCAGACCGGGTTCATCGGGCACGACGCGGGACACCACCAGATCGCCGCGTCCAAGCGCGTCAACAACCTGCTCGGCCGGGTGCACGCCGACCTCCTGATCGGTCTCAGCTACGGCTGGTGGATCGCCAAGCACAACCGGCACCACTCCCACCCCAACTACGTCGACCGCGATCCCGACATCGCCGACGGCGCGATCGCCTTCACCCAGGACCAGGCCCGCGTGCGCAGCGGGGCGTATGCCTGGCTGGGCCGTCACCAGGCCTGGCTGTTCTTCCCGATGCTGCTGCTCGAAGGGCTCGCCCTGCACGTGGCCGGCGTACGGGCGCTGTTCGACCGCGCCGGCACCCGTACCTCACGAGTGACCAAGCTGTCCGAGGCGGGACTGCTGACCGCGCACCTCGTCGGCTACCTCGCGGCCGTGTTCCTGGTCCTGCCCCCCGTCCAGGCCGTGTGCTTCATCGCCGTGCACCAGGGACTGTTCGGGCTGTACATGGGGTGCTCCTTCGCACCCAACCACAAGGGCATGCCCATGTTCGCCAAGGACGACAAGGTCGACTTCCTGCGCCGGCAGGTGCTGACCTCTCGCAACATCCGGGGCCACCGGTTCACCGACTTCGCGCTCGGCGGTCTGAACTACCAGATCGAACACCACCTGTTCCCCTCCATGCCGCGGCCCAGCCTGCGCCATGCCCAGGAGATCGTGCGCGCGTTCTGCGCCCGGCACGGCATCGCCTACCACGAGACCGGGCTGCTCAGCTCCTACGCACAGGTGCTGCGGCACCTCCACGCGGTCGGCGGACCGCTTCGCCCCGAACTCGAGTACTGATCCTTTCGGCACTGCCGTCTGACGCGGTCCCGCTTGCCGCTCCTATCGAATTTCGATAGATTTCCATCGTACCTCGATCGAAGGAGAGGCGATGGGGAAGCTGACAGTGCTTGCGCTGCGCGCCGTGCTCGTGATGCTGCTCGCCGGTTCGCTGGGCGTGCAGGCGGTGATGGTGCCGCTGCTGGCCCTCGACTTGAGGGACTTCGGCCGGCGCACCCCGGTCCTCGTGATCGTGGTCCTCGGGATGGTGACGGTCCAGGTCGTCCTGGTCTGCGTGTGGCGGCTCGTGACGATGGTGCGGCGGGGAACGGTGTTCTCCCACGCCGCCTTCCGGTACGTGCACATCGTGATCGGCACGATGGTGACGGCCGCGCTCCTGGTGTTCGCGCTCGGGGTGGTCCTGGCGCCGGGAGAGGCCGTCGCCCCCGGCATCGTGCTCCTGCTGGGCGGGATCGCCCTGGGGGTCCTGGGGGTCGCGCTCATCGTGCTGGTGCTGCGGATGCTGCTCGCTCAGGCCGTCGCACGCGACGTCGAGGCGGCGCAGTTGCAGGCCGAGCTGGCGGAGGTGATCTGATGCCGATCGCCGTCGACATCGACGTCATGCTGGCCAGGCGGAAGATGTCCGTGGGCGAGCTCGCGGACCGCGTCGGCATCACGCCCGCCAACCTGGCGGTGCTCAAGAACGGCCGCGCCAAGGCGGTGCGCTTCGCGACACTCGCCGCGCTCTGCGAGGTGCTCGAGTGCCAGCCGGGTGACCTGCTGCGCTGGGAGGCCGACGACGCCGACGACGAGTTCGCCGACCTCACGGCCTCACCGGCAGCGCCTGGCGGCACGTAGGGATGCCCCATGCTGTTCGGCCGTCGTGCCCCCGGGGCGACGGCGGACCGATCAAGGGGCGTGCGGCGACGCCCGGCGGCACACGGTCCTTTCGGTGCGGACCTCCGCTCCCAAGCACCCGAGGGCACCCGGACCCGGTCGGCACTCGGCCCCCGGACGCGGCCCCTCCGCGAGGCACCTGGTCCCCAGCCCTTGACCCGGAGCGCGCCGGGGCGCCCGGCCGGACGGCACGCGACCCTTGGACGCGGGCCTCCGCGAGGGACCTGCCCCCAGCCTGCCGGCACACGGGACCTGACCCGGAGCGCGCCAGGACGCCCGGCCGGACGACACGTGGCCCCTCGCGACGAAGGGCCCTCGCGCCGAAACACGCGCCCCCCGGCCCCGGCCGGACCGCACGCGACCCTTCGACGGGGGCCTCCGCGAGGGACCTGCCCCCAGCCTGCCGGCACACGGGACCTGACCCGGAGCGCGCCAGGACGCCCGGCCGGACGACACGTGGCCCCTCGCGACGAAGGGCCCTCGCGCCGAAACACGCGCCCCCCGGCCCCGGCCGGACCGCACGCGACCCTTCGACGGGGGCCTCCGCGAGGGACCTGCCCCCAGCCTGCCGGCACACGGGACCTGACCCGGAGCGCGCCAGGACGCCCGGCCGGACGGCACGCGACCCCTCGCGACGCAGGCCCTCGCGCCGAAACACGCAACCCCCCGGCCCCGGCCGGACGGCACGCGACGCTTGGGCGGGGGCCTCCGCGAGGCCCACGGCCCCGGCCGGGCCGCGCGCGGCCCTTGGCTCGGGGTGATCCGTCAGGCGGCGGTGCTCAGCGCTTCCCGATCCGCCGCGTCGCCCGGCTTCGACGGCAGGGCCACCAGCCCCGGGACCCGCCGTGCACGCAGGGCGAAACCCGCGCCGATCGAGCCGGCGATGATCAGGCCGCCGGTGACGAGGGCACCGCGCGCTCCCGCCATTTCCATGAGTAGGCCCAGCGCCGGCGGGCCGCCCAGTCCCCACACCGTGCCGATGCTGCTCCACACGCCGAGCACCCGTCCCCGCAGATGAGCCGGCGGGTCGGTCTGCAGGACGGCCGTTCCCGCGGTGTCGGAGAGGGACTCCACCACGGCCATGGGCAGAACGAGTACCAGCAGCACGGCCAGTGACGGCGACAACCCCGCCACCGCCTGCAGCAACGCCCCCGCGGCCGCCAGGATGCCCACGAGCCGGACCGAGGGCCTGCGCAGCCGGGCGCCGAGCACCGCGCCGAGGATGCCGCCGACGGCGAGGACGGTGGAGACCGTGCCGAACGCGCCAGCGCCGCCCGCGAGCGGCCCGGTGACCAACACTGCGAGGGTGAGTGCGTAGTTGCGTCCGAAAATCGCGCTGATCCCGGTGACCCCGGCCAGCGCGACCAGGCGGGGCCGACGCGCGAAGAAGGCGAGCCCTTCGCGCACGCCCATGTCGTCACCCTTGTCGCGCTGCTTCAAGGTGCCACGCCTGTCGCGTGGCTGCGCGGCGTCCTGCCGGTCCGGGACGGCATGCCCGGCCGCGCCGTACGCGGGCCGCAGGAACGGAATGACCGAGGTGACGAACAGGAACGACAGCCCGTTGACCGCGTACGCGGCGGACGTGCCCAGCAGGCCCACCGTCACGCCGGCCAGCGCGGCGCCCACGAGCCGGCCCGCGTTGTGCACCAGCGCGCCGACGCCGATGGCGGAGGGGACGTCCGCCACGGGTACGAGGTCGTTGCCCAGCAGGGCGCAGGCCGGACCGTCCACGGTGGCGATGGCCCCGGTCACGGCGGCCAGCACCAGCAGGGACGTCATGTCGAGCCGGTCCAGTGCCACGAGCACGGCGGTCGTGAAGGCGACGGCGCCGAGGAGCGCCTGGCTGACGGCGGCCGTCAGCTTGCGCGGCCAGCGGTCGACGGCCGCACCGCCCAGCAGGCTCATGAACAGGGCGGGAGCGGCCTGGACCGACATGGACAGCCCGGTCGCGGCCGCGGAGCCGGTGATCTGGAGCACGAGCAGGTTCTGCACCGTGAGCTGCATCCAGGTGCCGGCGTTCGACACGAAGTTCGCGACGGACCACCAGCGCATGCTGCGGTACCGCAGAGACCGCCACGG
The DNA here is from genome assembly GCF_055578365.1 of Streptomyces sp. NPDC033131. Classification (NCBI taxonomy): domain Bacteria; kingdom Bacillati; phylum Actinomycetota; class Actinomycetes; order Kitasatosporales; family Streptomycetaceae; genus Streptomyces; species Streptomyces sp. NPDC033131. The sequence continues at coordinate 171,045 of NZ_JBVIPA010000014.1, read as the reverse complement.
CGAGCGTGACGCCTCCTTGGCCAAGGCCGCAGACGTGTTCGATGCAGGGGCGGGGACGGGGGCAGGAGGAGATGCGGAAGACACAGTGCGGTACCCGAGTGGCGAGGCGAAGGTCAGACAGGTCGGCGAAACCGAGGGACGCCGGCTGCGCTGCGCGGCCACTCCACCGAGTCGGTCACGGCGCGGACCATCGTGGCAGACGGGACGGGCGCGTCGAGGACGGCGCACCCCGCCGCAGCCCGCTCAGGACCCCAAACTCCCCTTGACCACGGACATTTGCCGGGCCGAGTGGGGTTGCTCACAGACCCGCCGGGCCGCTGCCCCGGCACACACGGCCACCGGGGCCCTCCGGCGTCCCGAGCGGCCTCGTCGGCGCTCGGACGGCTCCGGAGCGTACCGAGAAGAGGCGAGCCCATCTAGCCTGCGTCGAGTGATGACAGCGGACGACGTGTTGTTCGTCCTGGCCCTGCTGCGCCGGGCGAAGGTGGACGTCTGGATCGGTGGCGGATGGGGGATCGACGCCCTGCTCGGCGAGCAGACCCGAGACCACCGTGACCTGGACCTGATGCATCGGCAGGACCAGGAGGCCACGGCGACGGCCGCCCTCTCGGCGGCGGGTTTCGCGGAGAGCCTGGACTGGAGGCCCGTCCGCTTCGTCGTGACGGCTCCCGACGGGCGGGAGATCGACCTTCACCCGCTCGTCTTCGCCGGCGACGGCTCAGCCGAACAGGCATCACCCGAACCGGACCGGCCTTTCACCTACCCGTCCTCGTGCTTTGTGACCGGCACGATCAAGTCAGTGCCCGTTCCGTGTCTGTCCGCCGAGCAGCAGGTCTCCTTCCATCAGGGATACGAGCCGTCGGAACGCGACCGGCACGACATGGCACAACTCCGCCGCGCCTTCGGGATCGCCACGCACTTCTGACCGGCACGGGCGGCCGACGCGAGGCACGGAAGACGGCCCCGACGCTCTCGGGATCTCACACCTGCCGTAATTGCGATCTTTGTCTGCTTAGCATTCAGATGTCCGCTTCTTACGGCTCTGTCGTACGTAGCTCACAGGTCCTTCGTGCCCTCACCCGCGAGAGGAGGCCCCATGGCCTCGACAGGCCGTCGTAGATCGCTGCTGCAGGACACCTCTTCGCGCCACGACCCCGAACTGCGGGCCGCCGCCCGGCACTTCGGGCGGCGCCGTTTTTTCACGGTCACCGCGGCGGCCGCCGCCCTTGCCTTCACCACCAACCTGCCGGCCCGTGGCGCGGCGGGCTCGCGCGAGCTCGACTCGGCGAGGATCTCCTCCGATCCGTTCACGCTCGGCATCGCCTCCGGAGACCCGCTCCCCGGTTCCGTGCTGCTGTGGACCCGGCTCGCCCCGGCCCCGTACGAGCCGGGCGGCGGTCTGCCCGAGCAGTACGTGGTCGTCCACTGGGAGGTGGCCATCGACGAGCGCTTCGCCCTGACCGTCCGCAGCGGCGTCGCCGTCGCCTATCCCGAGTACAACCACTCCCTGCACATCGAGGTCGAAGGTCTCGAGCCCGACCGCGTGTACTACTACCGGTTCAAGACCGGAGCCTGGATCAGCGAGACAGGCCGTACCCGCACGGCACCCGCCCCCAGTGCCGCCGCCGCGACGCTCTCCTACGCCGCCGTCGCCTGCCAGGCCTACCACGACGGCTACTACACGGTGCACCGCCATCTCGCCCAGGACGACGTCGACGTGGTTCTCCATCTCGGGGACTACCTGTACGAGTACGCCGTGAACTCCACGGGCGGGGCGCGCAACTACACGAACCGGAAGCTGCCCGACGTCTTCAACCGTGAGGCCATGACCCTGGAGGACTACCGGCTGCGCTACGCCCTCTACAAGAGCGATCCGGACCTGCGGGCGGTCCATGCCGCGCACCCCTTCGTCGTCACCTGGGACGACCACGAGACGGAGAACAACTACGCGGGCTCCATCAGCGAGAACAACGACCCGCCGGAAACGTTCCTGTTGCGACGCGCCGCCGCCTACCGGGCGTATTGGGAGAACCAGCCGCTGCGCAGCGGCCAGTTGCCCAGTGGGCCGGACCTGCGGCTCTACCGCCGGCTCCAGTGGGGCACGCTCGCCCAGTTCGACGTCCTCGACACCCGGCAGTACCGCTCCGACCAGTTGTTCGGCGACACCAAGCACGTTTACGGAGCCGAGGTGGACGACCCGTCGCGCACCATCACCGGGGCCGCGCAGGAGAGCTGGCTGATCGACGGCTGGCGCGCCTCGCAGGCCCTGTGGAATGTGATGCCGCAACAGGTCTGCTTCTCGCAGCGCAAACTCGACCTGAACGCCGAGGCGAAGATGTCCATGGACGCGTGGGACGGCTACCGGGCCTCGCGCCGGCGGATCCTCGACGGGGCGAAGGCGGCCGGGGTCGAGAACCTGGTGGTGATGACCGGGGACGTGCACGTCGGCTACGCCTTCGACATCAAGGACGACTTCGACGATCCGGCGTCCACGACCCTGGGCACGGAGATCGTCGCCACGTCCGTCGCGAGCGGCAGGGACGGCGCCGAGAGGCCCCCCAACTGGGACACGTACCTCAAGGCCAACCCTCATCTGAAGTTCTACAACGGGCAGCGCGGCTATGTGAGGGTCGAACTGGGCCGGCAGGCGGCACGGGCCGACTTCAGGACCGTGTCCGCCGTGACGAAGCCGGGCGCGCCGATCGCGACCGTCGCGTCCTTCGTGACGGAGGCCGGCAATCCGGGCCTCACGCCCGTGTGAGACACCAGTACCTGGTGTCGGAGCGTCAGCATCCGGTACTGCGCCGGCCGGGCCCCTCATGTCGTCCGATGCGCGGAACGGGCGGGATGCGCACATCTTCTGAGTCGCTTTCGGCAAAACCTAGGGTTTCGAGGCCCTTCTGCCACCGAAAACCGAGGAGACTCTTGATGGTCCACAGACACGCCGGAGTCGGCTGTGCCGCCTTGACGGTGCTCGGCGCACTCGTGCTCGCGGGGCTACCCCAAGCCGCGGCCGTCGAGCCCCCCGCGCCGACGCCGGCGCCCACCGCCGCCGAGACGCTCGGCGCCGCCAGTCCGTCGCCCATGGTCCTGCGCGCGCTGGAGCGCGATCTGGGCCTGACGGACACCCAGGCCAGGACGCGTCTGGTGAACGAGGCGGAGGCGGGCACGCGCGCCGGCCGGCTGCAGAACGCGCTCGGTGAGCACTTCGCGGGCGCATGGGTGCGCGGAGCGACCTCCGCCGACCTGACCGTCGCGACCACCGACGCCGCGGACGTTGCCGCCATCGAGGCCGGCGGAGCGCGGGCGGCGGTCGTCAGGACCGCGCTGCAGGACCTGCGGAAGGCCAAGGCGAAGCTGGACGGCGCCGTGACCGGCAAGGCCCTCGACACGCCGGTTCGGTACATCGACGTACGGACCAACCGGGTGACGGTGCAGGCGACGAGCCGTGCCGCCGCGGACAGGCTCATCGCGGCCTCGGGCGTCGGCCGCGGGGTCATGAACGTCAGGGTGTCGGCGGACCGGCCGCGCGCCCTGCACGACATCCGGGGCGGTGACGCCTACTACATCGACGACATGGCTCGCTGTTCCGTGGGATTCGCCGTCACCAAGGGCGCCCAGCAGGGGTTCGCCACGGCCGGCCACTGCGGGAAGGCGGGGGCCAAGACCGCCGGCTTCAACAAGGTCGACCAGGGTACCTTCCAGGCCTCCGTCTTCCCCGGTAAGGACATGTCGTGGGTGGGCGTCAACAGTGACTGGACCGCGACGCCCGACGTGAAGGCGGAAGGCGACCAGACCGTCCAGATCGCCGGCTCGGTGCAGGCCCTGGCGGGCGCCGCGATCTGCCGGTCCGGTTCCACCACGGGCTGGCACTGCGGGACGATCGAGCAGCACGACACCAGCGTCAGCTACGCCGAGGGCACCGTCGACGGCGTGACGCGCACGACGGTGTGCGCGGAGCCGGGCGACTCCGGCGGCTCCTACGTCTCGGGGACCCAGGCCCAGGGCGTCACTTCGGGCGGCTCCGGCGACTGCACGAGCGGGGGAACCACCTTCTACCAGCCAATCAACCCGCTGCTCGGCGAGTACGACCTCACCCTCAAGACCGTCACGGGCGAGAGCGGTACGCCCGCCCCCCAGGACGGCCAGTCGGGCGGCTGGGCCACGGGGCGGGTCTACGAGATCGGAGCGCGGGTGACCCTCGACGGCGTCTCCTACCAGTGCTTGCAGGCGCATCAGGCGCAGGGCGCCTGGCAGCCCGCCCTCACCCCGGCCCTGTGGCAGCGCCTCTGACGGACCGGTGATGTCGGCGCGGCGCGAGGTCCTGGTCTGCGGACTCGGTCCTCGCGCCGCGCCATGGTCTCGGTCCGCCCGGCTCTTCGGTCATGCCTCGGCCAGCAGTGCGTACGCGGTCGGCACGAAGGCGTCGCGGACGCGGAAGCGGCGGGTGCACAGGGCGGCCAGCGCCGTTCCGGTGTCGGGCCGGAAGCCCAGGAAGGCCTGCTGTCCGAGTGTCGCCCCACCGTGGAAGTACATCGGACCGTGCTCCGTGGGGTGCTGGAACCAGGCCACCGTGTGCACATGCCGGTGCCCGAGACCGCGCCGGAGCACAGGGTGGCGTACCGCCCGCAGCGCACCGGTCAGGGGCCGGCCCGACGGTTCCACGTGTGCTTCGAGGAACGTGAGCAGGTCGTCCGGGGTGGCCCGGACGGCGCCGGCCGCCTGGAAGCCGCCGACGAACAACGGGGGCGTGGGTGTCGCGCCGTCCCTGCGGTGTCCGGTGGCGTCGACGTCCGGGCCGCCGGGACGCAGGACGGTGTCGCCCAGCCGCAGGGGACGCAGCACGTTCGCGGTGAGCAGGTCGTCCCACGGCGTCGCGGTTGCCGCCGACAGGGCGTGACCGAGTACGGCGACACCGAAGTTGGAGTAGTGCCAGCGCGTGCCGGGCCGGCGGTGGTGCCGATGCCGCAGAAACGCGTCGACCACCCGCCCGGCCGGATAGCGGGCGTAGGGGTTGGTACGCCACGCGGGCAGGGCCCGGACGAAGAAGTCGGCGGGCAGGGCGGGCAGTCCGGAGGTGTGGGTGATGAGGTGGGCGAGCGTGACGGGGTCCGGGCCGGCTCGCCCGGCCGGGTCCAGAAGGGCCGCGGCCGGCTCGCCCGCGGACAGCAGACCCGTCTGTGTCAGGTGCGCCAGCAGCAGTCCGGTGAACGTCTTGGACGCCGATCCCAATTCGTAGCGCAGCCGGTGACGCGGGACGGGCGGGGGCGGCGCGGTGCCACCGCACCGCACGGTGCGGTGACCGTTCCGGGAGAGCGCGAAGACGACGTCGGGGGCGTCCACGGCGTTGACGGCCGCGTCGAGCCGCACCACGTCGTCGTCCGAGGACGGATCCGTCGGCGGGGCCTCGGGGCGGAACATGTCGCTGCCGTCGAGCGGAACGCCCGGCCAGGGGGCGGGTCGAGTGGTCATGCCGGCGCGTGCGCCAGCTGCGTCAGGGCGCGGGAGGTGGCCAGGACGGAGGCGAAGGCGGCGACCAGTGTCGGGTGGTAGACGACGTCGAAGACCTCGTCGGGCTCGCCCTCGGGCATGGTGCGCAGGGCGGGCATCGCGCCGTCGGGCTGCTGGGCGGCGGCGAAGCCCTCCCAGGCCCGCTCGTCCAGCGTGGGGCGGGGCAGGCAGGCATCGACGACCAGCAGCTCACCGAGCAGGTCCCAGCGTTGCAGGTCGAGCCAGTCGTCCAGCCAGGCCGGCAGCCAGGTCGCGAGATAGTCGGCCACCCGGGGCGGCAGGCCGTCGGGGTTCTCTCCCCAGTCGGTGAGGTGGAAGACGGTGTGGGTGATGTCGTAGGCGATGTGCCCTTCCACCGTCCAGGGCTCGGGCGAGCGTCCCAGCCACGTCCTGCCGACGACGTCGGTCTCCGGCGATCGGGGCGGCAGCCCGAAACGGCGCTGGAACGCGGACAGCCCGAGGCGGCGGACCGGCGACATCTCCAGGGCGGCGTAGCTGTCAAGGCGGTGGTTGAGCCGGAAGGCCTGCTCGACCTCGGGATGGCTGTAGCCCAGTTCCCTGAACGGGAGGTACACCTCGAAGGGGATGGGTGAGATGGGCTCGGTGCGCTGGCCGCGCACCAGCATCCGGCCGCCGTCCAGTGTGTGGCGCCAGGCGTGGTCGATCAACTGCCGTGCCAGCTGCGCCTGCCGTGATCCGGCCACGCCTTCGCGGAACAACACCTTGCAGATGATGGCCAGTTCACCGACCGGTTTGAAGCGCTCCAGAAAGCCCACTTCCGGGTCGACGTCCACCTCCAGCCGGAAGCCGTCACGGTGGGCGTGCAGCCATTCGAGGGCGCCGACCCCGACGTTGTGGAGGAGACGGGTGCTGGTCATCTGGCCACTCCTTGTCCGCCGTCGCCGGAATGCCGGACGGGCTCGAGGGCCCCCACCGCATCCGCCGCCGCGCCGTCCACAGCGGGCTCCCGTAGCCGGTTGATGGTCAGCACGGCGGCGAAGACCGTCATCAGGGTCGAGTGGTAGCGGCCGATGAAGTCGTGCGCCGTGGTCCGGTCGCCTCCCCGGGCGCCCACCTCCGGGACGGCGCCGGAGTCGTCCTGCGCCACCGCGAGTCTGGCCCAGGAGTCCTGCAACAGGGCGCGCTGCGGCGGGCCCGGCAGGCTGCTCGCCACGGCCAGCAGTTCGCAGCTCAGGTCCCACTGCTCGTCCTCCAGGCAGGTGTCGAGCCAGGGCGGGAGCCACTGCCGCAGGTAGTCCGCCACCGGCGGGGGCACCGCCTGCGGGGTCAGTCCCCAGTCGGTGAGGTGGAAGACCACATGGGTGAGCGTGTAGCCGGCGGCCAGTTCGAACGTCCACGGCTCCGGCAGGCCCGCCAGCCAGGTGCGCCGCAGGGCTTGCGGCATGTCCTCGTGTTCCGGGATGCCGGTGCGGCGCTCGGAGTTGAGGACGCTCAGGCGCCGGTTCGGTTCCTGTTCCGTCACGTGCCAGCCGCGGGTGCGGGCCACCGTCGCGGTGGCGCGCTCGTAGCCGCCGTGGCGCAGGCCCGCCGACGCGAACGCCGCGTACACCTCCAGTGGGTAGGTGGCGAAGGGTTCGAGGCGCTGCAGCTCGACGAAGAGGGCGCCGCGCCGGGTCTGTTCCCACGCGAACGCCAGCAGGTCGGAAGCGGTCTCGTGGAGCGGGTCGGCCCGGTCGGTGTGCCGGCGGACACAGACGCACACCTGGGCCAGCTCGCCGAGGGGCTTCCAGGTGAGGTTGACGTTGCCGTGCTCGGCGAGGGCGTCGTCGCCAAGCACGAATGCGCCGCGATGGGCGGACAGCCAGGCCAGCGCGGCCTCGCCCAGCCGCCGGATTTCGTTCGTCTGCCGGACTGGCGCCGTCACACCGGCACCCCGACCCGCATCAGCTGCGCCGCTCGCACCTGCAGTGCCACGCGGGCGTCGTCGCAGCCCATCTGTGCCACGAACTCGAGTCCGGTGTCCAGACCCAGGGTTTGCGGCACACCGTCGAGGATGGCCAGCCAGCGTCCCGCTCCGGCCGCCTGGAGCCAGTCGCGGCGGCGGACCGCCCGTACGAATCCCCGGGCGACGTCGACGGGTCGGCTGCGCGCCGCCCGCGCCACCCCGCAGTCCTCGCCGGGAAGCGCGAGGGGGGCGAGCACCGCGAGTTGGTGGGTCAGGAACTGCCACGGGGCGTCGTCGAGCCAAGTCGCCTCGGGTTCCCGGTCGTTGCCCGACGCGCCGTCGAGGGACGCGTCCAGCCGCAGGAGCGCTCGCCGCATGGCCCAGTGGCTCCACACCGAGGTGGGAGAGGCGCCCGCCGAGGGCGGGTAGGCGTGTACGGCCTTGCCGAACACGGTGAGATCGGCGGATTCGGGGGGCGGCGCGCAGCGCAGGGCGCTCGGCAGGACGACGTCGGCTCCTACCACCCGTACGGCGGCAAGGGCCAGGTCGGCGGTCGCCTCGGGTCCGTCCCCGTCCGCGACGCGGCCTGCGAGCCGAAAGGGGTCCCCGCTCTGGAGAGCGGAGACCAGTTCCGACGTGAGGCCCTGCACTGCGCCCGCCAAGCGGGGCGAAGTGCCTGACTGCTCCATTCGGGTGCTCCCGTCAGCCCTTCTTCGGCCGTGGCGTCGGAGGCGACAGCAGAAGGTTGCTGGACGAGGAGGTCAGGGCGAGCGCCGCGCACTGGCGGCTGTCGCGGTAGGTGCCGTCGGCCTCAGTGGGATCGAGCGCCGCTTCGACGTCCAGGCCCTGCACCTCGGTGAGGTCGTCGAGCAGGAATTCGGTGGAGGACATACCACCATCTCCTTTGTGGGGGGTTGTGGGGGGATGTTCACTTCTCCTTCCATGTGACCGCATAGGGGAGAGTTATGCAAAAAACCTGGATATGTCTTTTTGGTGTGGGCTTCAATTTCCCGCCCGCCAGTAGTTGAACGACCAAAATTTTCGGGAACACACGTTCGGTGCGCGGTTCGCACCGTGGGAAGGCAACCCACGGTCAACCCATGGGCGGATGCGGCATGTGACGGACATTCAGACGGTGCCGGGTGGCGAACGGGCCACCGCGTCGGCCGAACTGCTCCCGCCTCACGGCCGATTCCCGTCTGACGATTCCATCAGATATGTGATCGCTTACACTGCGGCCATGAAGCCAGCACGCTCGGGAGACTCCGGCGAGGCGAAGCCTGCGTCCCGGCTGGAACGCCGGAAGGCCCAGACCCGCCGGAAACTGATCGACGCCGCACGGGCGATGCTGGCCGAGGACACCGCTCGTCACGCGAGCATCCAGAGCATCACCGAGGCCGCCGACGTCGGCTTCGGCTCCTTCTACAACCACTTCCCCAGCAAGGACGAGCTCTTCGAGGCAGCCGTCGACGACGTACTGGAGGAAACCGGGGCGCTGTTCGACCAGCTCAGCATCGACGTCGACGACCCGGCGGCCGCCTTCGCCCAGTCGGTGCGGCTGGCGCTGCGGGTGAACCGGTCGCATCCCGACATGGCGAAGGTGCTGGTACGGCACGGCTTGTCGTACATGGACTCCGACCACGGCCTGGCCCCCCGGGCCCTGCGCGACATCCGCGACGGGGTCGCGGCCGGCCGGTTCCACGTGGAGAACACGCGGCTGGCCCTGGCGACCGTGGCGGGCTCACTGCTGGCCACCCTGCACCTGTCCCTGTCCGACCCCGAACTCGTCGACGACCGGGCGTGCGACCAGGTCGCCGAGCAACTGCTGCGCATGCTCGGCCTGCCGCCCGACGAAGCAAGGGAGCTCGCCACGGCGCCCCTGCCCGACCCGGACGCCGCGCGGACCTGACTCCACGTCGACGCCCGCTCCTGCCCCCTCCCATGGCGGACACTTCCCGTTGCGGGCGGGCGACTTGTCGTCGTCCGCCCACCACGCCCGGGCCCCGAGGGCTACTTCCGCGTCAGAGGTGTGACGGCGATCCGGTCGATCACCGGCGCGTAGGGGGAGCGCTGGTCGTACTGGTTGTAGCCGTCGCCGTCGAAGTCCGGCAGTTCCTCCGCCGTGAAGGTGAGCCGGTTCGTGCCCTTCTTGAGCGTGACCGGGACCGTGAGGTCACGGAAGTCGTTGAAGTGGAACGTCGTCGGGAACAGCACCCGGCGGGCCGGTCCGCCGTTGACCGACAGGTCGGCGTGCCGGGCGATCGGGTCGGGGTTGTAGTGGGTGGCGGGCGCCTGTTCCGCGTTGGAGTATCGGATCGTCACCGCGTGCCGTCCGGACCTGGCGGCCGTCACGTCGAACGTGAGGGAGTTGGCGGTGCCGTTGCCGACGTCGGTGACGGACCTGCCGTTCGCGGCGAAGGTGTACTGGTCGGTCGTCCTGGCCGCTCCGGAGAGCGTGCCGTCCTCGGCCTGGTACACGGTGGGCACCAACGTGCCCTCGGACGGCGACACCGTGAGGCGGTCGAGTACCAGTTCACGGGAGGTGCCGGTGACGGTGATCTTGTTGATGCCGGCGGACAGGAACATCGTGACCGCGTCCGTACCCGGCTCACGGCTTCCGGTCCTCGGACGGTCGAGTTCCTCACCGTTGAGCGACAGGCTCGCCCTGCCGCCGCCGAGGTGGCCGACTGACACCGTCGATTCGCCGTCGGTGGGTGAGTGGACCCAGAAGGTCGCGGAAGCACCCTTGGGCAGGGGCACCGTACCGGGGCCGGAAGCACCGGGGTGCGTGTAGACGGGGCGGGTTCCGGTGTCGCGGTGGCCCCGTGGCGCTCGGCCTCCACCCCGGCCGCCGAACTCGCCGCCTACGTGGTGTGGTCCGCGACGGTGCGTCCGGCGGGCCTCGTCACCCGGCCCGCGGTCCTGATGTCCAAGCACTGGATGGACAAGGTGTGGAGCTGGGACCACTGCTTCAACGCCCTCGCTCTGGCGCCGGGTTCACCGGAGCTGGCCCGTGACCAGTTCGCGCTGGTCTTCGACCACCAGGACGAGAGCGGGGCGCTGCCCGACTCGGTGACCCACTCCGAGGTCCTCTACAACTTCGTCAAACCGCCCATTCACGGCTGGGCCCTGCGCCACCTGCGCAGGCGGCTCCCCGTGCCCCTCGACGCGGCGGAACTGGCGATGACGTACCACCGGCTGGCCCGGTGGACGACCTTCTGGCTCACCCACCGGCGGGCACCCGGCGCACCCCTGCCCCACTACCAGCACGGCAACGACAGCGGCTGGGACAACGCCACGACCTTCGACCCCGAGCGGCTGATCGTCACCGCCGATCTGGCCGCCTTCCTCATCCTCCAGCTGCGTGAACTCGCCGACCTGGCCGACGAGTTGGGGCGAGCCGACGACGTCCGGCACTGGACGGGCACGGCGGACGCGACCCAGGCGGCGATGCTCGACCGGCTGTGGACCGGTGACCGGTTCGTCGCCCGCTCGGCGCACGGCGAGGACGCCTGGGGCAGCTCCAGTCTGCTCGACCTGATGCCCATCGCCCTGGGCGAGCACTTGCCGGAGAGTGTCAGCGGCGTGCTGACCGAGCGCATCGAGGCCCACCTCACCCCGCACGGGCTGGCCACCGAACTGCCCACGTCACCGCACTACCGCTCCGACGGCTACTGGCGCGGCCCGATCTGGGCACCGGCCACGGTCCTCATCGAGGACGGCCTGCGCCGCGGCGGCCATCACCGCCTGGCGGACGAGATCAGCGCCCGCTTCCGCGCCCTGTGCGAGACCTCCGGCTTCGCGGAGAACTTCGACGCCCTGACCGGCACCGGCCTGCGCGACCGCGCCTACACCTGGACGGCCAGCAGCTACCTCCTCCTCGCCGAAGCCCACGAACTCCGGCACGCGGCGCCCGCCGAGACCGTCGGCGGCTGAGAGTCGTACGGGTCGGGTCCGGGACGGCGGGACGGCTGATGAACCTGCGGCGCGCGGCGGTCATTCTGGAACTCGTCCGTCCCAGGAAGCCCGGCAACCCGGCCGTCTACCATGACCTTGCGTATTCGCTTGCGCATTCGGTGGTGAAAGGGAGTCAGGGTCATGCGGCGGCTGGGGGAACTCGAGGCGGAGATCATGGACCGTCTCTGGACGTGGAACCGCCCGGCCACGGTGCGTGAGGTCGTCGACGACATCAACAGGACCCGGCCCGTCGCGTACACCACGGTCATGACCGTCACCAACATCCTCTACACCAAGGGCTGGCTGCTGCGCGACAAGCAGGGCCGCGCCTGGCTGTACACGCCGGTCCGCAGCCGCGAGGCGTACGCCGCCGCGCTCATGGAGGACGGCCTCGGAGAGAGCAAGGACCGGCCTACGGCGCTGGTCCACTTCGTCGAGAACATGTCCGAGGACGAGGTGGCCGCCTTGCGGAAGGCCCTGCGAAGCGTGGGACGACAGGCGAAGCCGTGAACGAGGCCCCCGTGCTCATCGGTTACTCGGTCGCGGTGGGTTTCGTGGCCCCGCGTCTGATGCTGCGGGCAGGGTGGCCGCACCGGGCGCCCGCCCTCGCCGTCGCCGTGTGGCACACCCTCGCGGTGTCCTTCTCGATCGGGATCGCACTGTCCGCGTACAACCTCGCCATGCCGACCGAACACGTGCACGCGGGCCTGACGGGCCTGCTGCACTCCTGCGGGCTCGACGTGGGCGCGGACAGGCCCGGTCCCGGGACGGCGGACCGACCGGCCGTCGGCGTGCCCGCCGCCATCGCGATCGCCCTGGCGGGCAGCTTCGCCTTCCACCTGACGGGGGCCCGTCGGGCGCGGACGGAGCACCGGGAGGCCCTCGACCTGGTGGGCCGCCACTCGCCGCGGCTGAGCGCCACCGTCCTGCCGTACGACATCCCCGCCGCGTACTGTCTGCCCGGCCGCCGCCCCCGGATCGTGATCAGTGACGCGGCCGTGCGCGAGCTGACGCCGGCGCAGGTCGGCGCCGTACTGGAGCACGAGCAGGCCCACATCTCGGGCCGCCACCACTTGGCCCTGGCGGCCGTGGAAGCCTTCCACTCGGTGTTCCGCCGGCTCCCGCTGGCCCGCCACGCCCGTGAACAGACGGCACTGCTGCTGGAGATGATCGCGGACGACCGTGCCCTGCGCAGCCACTCCGACGAGGTGCTGGCCACCGCCATGTACGAGATGGCCGCAGCGCGTGCTCCCAAGGGCGCGCTCGCCGCGGGGGGGCACACCGTGCTCATCCGCCTGAAGCGGATCCTCGGTCCGCGCAAGGCGCCCCACCCGGCCCTGTGGGGGTCGATCGCCGCCACGGCCGTGGCGGTCCTGCTGCTGCCGCTGCTGTTCGCCTGCCCGCCCGGCCTCGGCTGACCGATTCACCTGAGACGCCTGCGACTCGGACTGACTGGCGATGCGAACTACTGATCTACTAAGTTCTACCGCACTTGACTGGTCGGCGCCCCGAGCGCCGGTACGACGGCCACCGGCCCCGTCGCCTGGCACACAGGCCGCGCAGAGGAGTCACCGCGATGGGAACCCACCGTCGGCCCAAGCCGCCCATCGTCTACCTCTGATCTTGGCCAGTGCTCCGCCCTTCAGGGCGGGGGTGAAGGCCGTCCTTGGCCCCGAGGCGCGGAGCGCCGAATTGCTCTGCGCCTGGGGGGGTGACGGTCAGACGGGGCGCTGCTGGTTTTCGATGTACTGCTTGACGACGCTCAGGGGTGCTCCGCCGCAGGATCCGGCGAAGTAGGAGCCGGACCAGAAGTGTCCGCCCCACAGGTACCGGCGGACGTGGCTGTCGTACTCCTGGCGGAGCCTGCGGGAGCTGACGCCCTTGAGGGAGTTGACCAGCTTGGAGAGCTGGACTTTGGGCGGGTAGTGCACGAGCAGGTGCACGTGGTCCTGTTCGCCGTTGAACTGTTTCAGCTCGGCCTCGAAGTCGGTGCAGACCTCCCGCATGATCTCTTCGGTGCGGATCAGCATGGCGTCGGTGAACGCGTTCCGCCTGTACTTGGTGACGAAAACCAAGTGAACGTGCAGGTTGTAGACAACATGGCGACCTGATCTGACATCGGGATTAGGGTTCCAACGCGGTGACATAAACCAATGCTAGGTTCTCGATTGTGAGTCAAGAGACCCTGGTCAAGCGGCAGTTCGGGCACCGTGCTCGGCTGTCGCTGTCTCCTGCCGGGATTCGCGCAGCGGATGATCAGGCGCACGCGGCCCGCACGATGTGGAACCTGCTGCACGCGTGGTGGCGGATGATGCCGAAGGAAGAACGGACTCTCGCGAACGCCGACGCCGCGATCCGGCAGGCCCGCGAGGACATCGACTTTCTCGCCGTCCTGCCCGCCCAGGCCGCGCAGGCGGTGCTCAAGACGTACTTCCGGGCGTGGAAGAACTGCTGGGAGGGCCGCGCCGACGCCCCGAACTTCAAGGGCCGGTTCCGCACAGTGATGTCCGTGGACATTCCGCAGGGCCGGGACCTGAACATCAGCCGGGTGCACCGCCGGTGGGGCATGGTCAACATTCCTAAAGTGGGCCGGGTCCGGTTTCGGTGGACCAAGGACCTGCCCGTGGGCAAGCGTGCGGGCGCGGAGAACCGGATCACCGGGGCACGACTGACCAAGGACGCGCTCGGCTGGCACATCGCCTTCCGTGTCCAGACCTCGGAGGCCAAGCCCGAGCCGCACCAGGGGCCGGACATCGGCATCGACGTGGGCGTCACCGTGCCCATTGCCCTCTCGGACGGCGAAACGTACGAGCACGGCGAATGGCTGTCCGGCAAGGAGAAGGCCAAGCTCCTGCACCTGGAGCAGCGCGCCGCGCAGCGTCAGCGGCACCGCAGGCCCGGCGAGCACACCAGCCGCCGGCTGCACCGCACCTACGATCAGATCACAGGACTCCGCGCGAAAGCCAAGCGCCGGGCCCTTGACTGGCAGCACCAGACGACCACCGCCATCGCCCGCACGTACGGCACCGTCGTGGTCGAAGCCCTCACCATCACGAACATGGTCAAGTCCGCCAAGGGAACGATCGAAGAGCCGGGGAAGAACGTTGCCCAGAAATCCGGGCTGAACCGCTCCATCAGCCAGGAGGCCTGGGGGCGCACAGTCACCATGCTGGCGTACAAGACCGCTCAGCTCGGCGGCACCTTGGTCAAGGTCCCCGCTCCCGGCACTTCCCGGCGCTGCTCGGCGTGTGGCTTCACCACGCCCGGCAGCCGGGAGTCCCAGGCCGTGTTCGTGTGCAAGAACCCGGACTGCGGATGGTCGGGCAATGCCGACCACAACGCGGCCCAGAACGTCTTGCACCTGTACCGGATGGGCCTCGCGCTCATCCCGGCTGCCGGGAGGGCAGTCGTCAGGCGCGCGAAGCGCGTCAAGCCCGCTGCCGCAAGGTAAGCAGGAATCTCCCGGCTTCAGCCGAGAGAGCACTCCAATGGTACAACGACAACCAGCACCAACGGCATGTACGTCGGCAACGGCCAGGCCATCCACGCGCCCCGCACCGGCAAGAACATCGAGATCGTCCCGCTGGACTCCATGGCGGTTCTTCGCCGCGTCCCGGCCCTGAGCCGGCGGCCCCTGAACACCCGCCGCCCTCGGTACGTACTAAGGGCACTAGCAGTTGGCGGCCCGGGAGGCGTCCACGAGTGCTCCGCGTGACGAAGCCGCCTCGGCACCGCGCTTCGACCACGCTCGGACGAACCGGGAAGGTGAAGATGGGAACCATGGCGCTCAGTTGGGCCATCGCGGCGGTCGCCGCCCTGGTCGCCGCCGTCAGCGCGGTCCGCGTCGTGACCACCGGCGGTGAACCCCGGTACGTGGCCGGAGGTGATCTCCTGATGGGCCTGTCCATGGCGGCCATGGCGCTGCCGGCGACGGTCGCCTGGTACGCGGACCACGGCATGTGGTGGTCGGGGGCATTCGCCCTCCTCGGGCTCGCCGGTGTGGCGATGACGGTCAAGCACACCCGCACGCGCGGGTGGAAGCGCGGCCGTCACTGGGTGCACCTCATCGTCGGCAGCACGGGCATGGTGATCATGACGCTCGCCATGACGAGTACGTCCTCCGGCCCGGTACTTGCCCTGGGTCATTCGTCCATGGCGCACATGCCGGGCATGGAGAACACGGCGAGCTCGTCGCACACGCACGGGACGGACGGCATGGAGTCCACGGAGGGAGGGGAATCCATGCACGGGATGGACATGTCCGGCATGACGCACGCCACGGCCGACACCGGCGGCTCCGCGGGTTCCGGCTCCCTGTGGCGGCTCCTGATCGTGGCGCTCGCCGTGTACTTCGTACTGTCGATCGGCGCGTCCGTCTGGGCCAGGGCCCGCGGCACCGGCAGGCGTGGCCGGGGTGGAGGCTCCGGGGCCGGCTGGGGTCGCTGGCTGCTCGCCATGCCGGACACCGTGTTCGTCGCCCTGGCGTCGTTGACGATCTCGGTGTGGGACAGGGGCCGAACCGCACAGCGGACCGGCCACGGGCGGCGCCGCAAGCTCGGAGCCGCCCCCGACGCGGCGCTGGCGGCCCACATCGGGATGGGCGGGACCATGTCCGCCATGCTGCTGATGATGGCGGTGTGAGGGCAGGACACCTCCACGAGGCTGCCTGGCGCTGGTCCGCCCGGGCGCATGAATAACTCGGGTCCATTCTCCGTCGCGGGGCTCCGTGATCCCCAGCCCGGGCCGCCCGTGGGCGCCCCTGCGAAGTGCCCGTTCCGAGTTCCGATGTCGCCTTCACATCGCCGCCTACGTGCCGCACCGCTGGCGCTCTGAGTCGCCGGCGCCCTGCCGCTCGCGTCGGCCTGTTTCCGGCGGGGATGGCGAACCCTCCCCGGCCTCCGACCCGGACATGACGGGCACCTTTGCCGTGCGTCGAGTCACCGGAGACCCCGGTCGGCGCACGTGTCCCACCCCCGATCGCCCCGAAGGAATGACTTCGGGGCGATCGGGGGTGCCATAAATACCCCTAGGGGGTATAGTGGAGGCGTCTGCGGGAGGGTCGGGGAACCACACCCCTCCCGGAGAACGGGCCACGCATCCACACACTGAGGAAGTAGCCATGACCACCGAGACGAACCCCGGTTCCTGCTGCGGCTCCCACTCCTGCGGTTCCGACGCCGCGGTCGACGTCCAGGGCGTCGGCGTCACCACGGTCTACAAGGTGTCCGGGATGACCTGCGGCCACTGCGAGGGCGCCGTGTCCCAGGAGATCTCCGCTCTGGAGGGCGTCAGCGCGGTCAAGGCCGTCGCCGACACCGGCGAGGTGACCGTCACCTCGGCGTCCCCGCTCGACGAGGAGGCCGTCCGCGCCGCCGTCGACGAGGCCGGTTACGAACTCGTCGGCCGCGCCTGACACCCTGGTCGGGGCCACCACAGCCCCGGACCGCGAATTCCTCCCGCGCCGGGACGTACCGCTCCGCTGATACGGACGCCGCACGTCCCGGCCTCCCCCTGGAGATACGCAATGACCAGCACGGCTCCCGAGAAGACCCTCCCCGGCCCGGCGCCCGCACCCGCCGCCGAGGTCGAGCTCTCCATCGGCGGCATGACCTGCGCCTCCTGCGCGGCGCGCATCGAGAAGAAGCTCAACCGCATGGACGGCGTCACCGCGACCGTCAACTACGCCACCGAGAAGGCGAAGGTCTCCTACGCGGACGGGATCGAGGTCGCCGACCTCATCGCCACCGTCGAGAAGACCGGATACACCGCCGAGGAACCGCCTCCGCCCCCATCGAGCACCACGGACGAGGGCGAGACCCGGACCGCTCCGGCGGCGGACGGAGAGCTGCTGTCCCTGCGCCAGCGCCTGTACGTGTCGCTGGCGCTCACCGTGCCGGTCGTCCTGATGGCGATGGTGCCGGCCCTGCAGTTCGACAACTGGCAGTGGCTGTCACTGACCCTGGCGGCTCCCGTCGTGGTCTGGGGTGCCTTGCCCTTCCACAGGGCCGCCTGGACGAACGTCCGGCACGGCGCCGCCACCATGGACACCCTGGTGTCGCTCGGCACGCTCGCCGCGCTCGGCTGGTCGGTGTGGGCGCTGTTCTGGGGAGACGCCGGAATGCCGGGCATGCGGCACGGCTTCGAGTTCACCGTGTCCCGGGGGGACGGTTCCTCCTCCATCTACCTGGAGGCCGCGGCCGGGGTGACCACGTTCATCCTCGCCGGGCGCTACCTGGAGGCGAAGTCCAAGCGCAAGGCGGGTGCGGCGCTGCGGGCGCTCATGGAGCTGGGCGCCAAGGACGTCTCGCTGCTGCGCGACGGCAAGGAAGTACGCATCCCCGTCGGCCAGTTGGCCGTGGGTGACCAGTTCGTCGTACGGCCCGGAGAGAAGTTCGCCACCGACGGGACCGTCGTCGAGGGCGCGTCGGCGGTGGACGCCTCGATGCTGACCGGCGAGTCGGTGCCGGTGGACGTGAGCGTCGGGGACGCCGTCACCGGCGCGACCGTGAACGCCGGGGGGCGGCTCGTGGTCGAGGCGACCCGCATCGGCGCGGACACCCAGCTCGCGCGGATGGCGAGGCTGGTCGAGGACGCGCAGAACGGCAAGGCCGAGGTGCAGCGCCTCGCCGACCGGATCTCCGGGATCTTCGTGCCGGTGGTCATCTTCATCGCGGTCGCGACATTCGGGGTCTGGCTCGGCGCCACCGGCGACACCGTGGCCGCCTTCACCGCGGCCATCGCCGTACTGATCATCGCCTGCCCCTGCGCCCTCGGCCTCGCCACACCGACCGCGCTGATGGTCGGCACGGGACGCGGCGCCCAGCTCGGCATCCTCATCAAGGGCCCCGAGGTCCTGGAGTCCACCCGCCGCGTCGACACCGTCGTCCTGGACAAGACCGGCACCGTGACCACCGGCCGGATGCGGCTCCAGGACGTCTTCGCCGCACCGGACGTCGACGAGAGAGAACTGCTGCGGCTGGCGGGCGCGCTGGAGCACGCCTCGGAACACCCCATCGCCCAGGCCATCGCGGCCGGTGCCGCGGAGCGGGCCGGAAGGCTTCCCGTGCCGGAGAACTTCGAGAACGTCGCCGGCCTCGGCGTCCAGGGCGTCGTCGACGGCCACGCCGTGCTCGTCGGGCGGGAGAGACTTCTCGAGGAGTGGGCCATCGAGCTCCCTCAGGAACTTGCCGAGGCCAAGGCCGCCGCGGAGGGTGAGGGACGTACGGCGGTCGCCGTCGCCTGGGACGGCAAGGCGCGCGGTGTCCTCACCGTCGCCGACGCGATCAAGGAGACCAGCGCCGAAGCGGTGGCCGAGCTGCGCAGGCTGGGACTGAAGCCGGTCCTGCTGACCGGCGACAACCAGCTCGTCGCCGAGTCGGTCGCCAGGGCCGTCGGCATCGACGAGGTGATCGCCGAAGTCCTCCCGCAGGACAAGGTGGACGTGGTCAGGCGACTGCAGAGCGAGGGCCGTACGGTCGCGATGGTCGGTGACGGCGTCAACGACGCGGCCGCTCTCGCCACCGCCGACCTGGGCCTGGCGATGGGTACCGGCACGGACGCGGCGATCGAGGCGGGCGACCTGACCCTCGTACGCGGCGACCTGCGGGTGGCCGCCGACGCGATCCGCCTGTCCCGCAGGACGCTGGCCACCATCAAGGGCAACCTCTTCTGGGCCTTCGGCTACAACGTCGCCGCCCTGCCCCTCGCCGCCGCCGGCATGCTCAACCCGATGATCGCGGGAGCGGCGATGGCGTTCTCCTCGGTGTTCGTGGTGACCAACAGCCTGCGGCTGCGGTCCTTCAAGTAGGCGTGACTCCGACAGCCGGGGCGCCTGGCCGGACGGCCGGGCGTCCCGGGCGCGTTCGCGTCACCGTGCCGTCCCGCCGGGAGCGATGTGCCGCGGACACGCTGGTGCGGGAGCCCGAGTGACACCCCCGCGGCGACGTACGCCACGACGCGCGCGGCCTGGCGGGAGGGCCGGTGCTCGACGCCCTGACCGGACGGGCGTGATCTGACGCCGGCCGGGCCCGGCCGGCGTCGGATCACCGGGTCGAGGGAGCGTCAGGTCACCGGGTCGAGGAAGGTCAGCACCGAGGCGTCCTCCTCGATCAGCGGAGTGAGCGCGGTGTTGAACGGGCCGCCGTAGGGGGCCGACAGATGCGCCTGGAAGGCGTCCTCGTCCCGGTACACCTCGAAGATCCAGAACGCGCGGGGGTGGGTCGCCTTGGTGTAGACGTCGAAGGCGAGGTTGCCTTCTTCCTGGCGCACCTTCCGCGCGTACTCCAGGGTCAGGCGGGCGACCTCGTCCTGCGCGCCCTCGCGGGCGGTGAACTCGGCGAGCAGGGTCTTGTTCACGGTGTGACGTCCTTCGTGGTCGGGATGGTGATCAGTCGCGGTAGGAGCCGAGGTGCCAGACGCGGGCCTGGTCCAGCCTCACCGAGCCGTTCTCGGCGAAGATCTCCACTCCCCGGCTGGCGGGGTCGGGGAAGATCTGGTCGGTGATCACCACTTCGCCGCTGCCGCCGAACACCTCGACGGAAGACCGGTCGACGAGGATCCGCAGCTTCACCTTGCCGTTCCTGGCCTGCAGCGCGGCTCGCTGGACGCCGGGGAACGTGCTGTTGAAGTCCACCGCGCCGGAGCGGGTGCGGTCGACGTAGAGCTCGCGTGTCGTGGTGTCGTAGCCGATGACGGTTTCCTCGCCGCCCGCGCCGGTGCGCACCTTGAGGCCGAAGCGTTCGGCGTCCTTGAGGGAGAAGGTGGCCTCGATGTCGAGTGCGTCGCCCTTGGCCGCGGGGCCGATCAGAGGCTGGGTGGTGCTGGTGACGGTGACGCCGGTCGCCGTGGCCGGGCTGTTCTGCCGGAGGGACGCCAGGCTGTCGACCGGCTTGCTGGTCAGCCGGACCTGGCCGTCGATCGTGCGCAGGGCCATCTCCCGGGGGGCGCTTTGCGCGCCGCGCCAGGGGGAGGTGGGGACGGCGCCGCCGTAGTCCCAGTTGTTCATCCAGCCGATCATGTGGCGCTTGCCGCCCGGTGCGTTCTCCCAGGACACGGCCGCGTAGTAGTCCTTGCCGTAGTCGGCCCAGTCGGCGCGCTGCACGACGGACTTGGCGGGGGCGGCAGCCGTGGTGAACCGGTCGGCCAGGATGTGGCCCCAGCCGGCGGTGTTCATGTCGACGATCTGGATCCGGGCCTTCTTGCCGGCGTAGGGGCGCATGTCGAAGGAGGCCCAGTCCAGGATCTCGCTGTTGGAGCCGGTGGCGCTGCGGACGACCTTGCCGTCGACGATCAGGTTGACCGACGTCTCCTGGGAGACGGGCTGAGCCGCACTGTCGGACAGCATGATGTGGTCGACGTTGAGGTGGCCCCAGCCGCCGGCGTTGTCGTCGACGATCCTGATCCGCGCCTTCTTGCCGGCGAGGTCGCCGACGTCCCACGAGGTCCAGTTGAGCGCCTCGCCGTCCTTTCCGGTGGCGCTGCGCACCACCTGGCCGTCGACGAGGAGTTCCACGGCGGTGGGGTCGGCGGAGCCGGCGGGGTGGTTGCCGCCGCCGATGAGGAAGTTGATGTGGCTCTTGTCGAGGGTGAATTCGGGTGAGGTGAGGGTCCCCGTGGTGGCGTCGCCGTTCAGGTAGGTGTTGACCAGGCCGCCGCCCAGGAAGCCCGAGACTTCCTGCTGGTCGGGGAGGGTACCGGTGGCCGGTGCCGTGCCGAAGGCGTCTCCGGTCGTCGTCCAGTCGCCGTAGCCGCCGCCTTCGAAGTCGGCGAGGACCGTGCCTGCGGGCGGCGGTCCCTGCTCCATGACGGTTCCGGACTCGTGCGGGTGCCGTCCGCCGCCGACCTTGAAGTTCAGGTAGGGGCTGTCGACGGTGAAGTCGGGTGAGGTGAGGGTGCCGGTGGTGGCGTCACCCGAGTGGAAGCTGTTGGCGAGGCCCTTGCCGTCGAAGCCGTCGACGGTCCCCTGCCCGGCCACCGCCCCGGCCGCCGGTCCGTCGCCGAACGCGGTGCCGGTGGCCGCCCAGGTACCGAAGTCGGTGCCCTCGAAGTCCTGGACCACCGTGCCGGCGGGCGGGGTGTAGCCGCCCTTGTCGTCGGCGGTGAACTTCTTGCCGTCGAAGTCGCCGACGAAGTACTGGGCGGCCGAACCTCCGGCGATACCACCGGGGTTGATGTTGACGACCAGGACCCACTTGACGTTGTTCTCGTCCCCGTCGACCGCGAGGGGGAACAGGTCGGGGCACTCCCACACGCCACCCGTCGCACCGGCCGGCCCGAACTCGCTGAGCGGGTCCCAGTCCTTGAGGTTCTTCGACGAGTAGAACCGCACCTTGTGCTCGGTGGACAGCGACACCGTCATCAGCCAGCTCCTGGTCGGCGCGTACCACTGGACCTTGGGGTCGCGGAACTCCTTGGAGCCGATGTCGATGACCGGATTGCCCTGGTACTTGGTCCAGGTGCGGCCGCGGTCGGTGCTGTAGGCGAGCGACTGGGCCTGGATGCCGGTGTCCTTGTAGGCGCTGGTGTAGATCGCCACCATGGGCGGGTTCTTCCTGGTGCCGAAGCCGGTGGTGTTGTCCCGGTCGACGACCGCGCTGCCGGAGAACACCATCTCGTTGTCGTCGTGCGTCAGGGCGAGCGGCAGCTCCTTCCAGTGCACGAGGTCCTTGCTCACGGCGTGGCCCCAGGACATGTCGCCCCAGGAGTTGCCGTTCGGGTTGTACTGGTAGAAGAGGTGGTACTCGCCCTGGTAGTACACGAGGCCGTTGGGGTCGTTCATCCAGTTCTTCTCCGGCGTGAAGTGGAACTGGGGCCGGTAGGTCTCGGAGTACGGCGGGGAGTCGGCGGCGACGGCCCGCGGGGCCGTCGGGGCTGCGGACAGGGCGCAGACGGTCGCCACCGCCGCGATCATCCGGGTGCGGGCATGCCGGGATACACGTCCAGAGCTCATGGGATCTCCTGTGCCGCGGCCGTCCACACCGCGGAGCCTGCTGCCCGGCGCGGACCGGCCGTACAAGTGACTCCTTGCCGACGCCGTCGTCCGCGGCGTCGGCAAGAAGTGTCATCGTTGACTTGTGTCATCGATGACATCGAGTGGCCCGATGATGCGGGCAACCCGGCCCACGCGTCAACCAGTTGGCCTGGGACGTGCCCTTACACGACTCCCCCGCCTGTCATGCGCCGTCGGCTGTGGCGAGTTGCGCCAACTGGTTCCGCCACGGCGGATTGGGGCCGGCGACCGAGCAGGTCAGAGCCGCGACCCGGGTGGCGAACCGGCAGGCTTCCTCGACTTCACCGATGCGGAGTTCCGTCAGCCGGCCGCCGAGGAGGCCGCGTATGCCGAGGTGGTGCAGCAGCCCGGCGGTGAAGGAGTCCCCCGCGCCGACCGTGTCGACGACGGTCGTCGTCACCGCGGGCACCTGGATCCGTTCGCCGTCGAGTGAGGCCAGGGCGCCGTCGGCACCGCGCGTGATCACGACGAGCCGCGCCCCGGCAGCGTGCCAGATGTCGCAGGCCTGCTCGGGAGGCGTCCCCGGCAGCAGCAGTTCGAGGTCGTCCTCGCTCAGCCGGAGCACATCGGCGAGGGCGCACCAGTGCGCCAGCCGGGCACGGTAGACGTCGGGATGGACGAGCAGGGGCCGGACGTTGGGGTCGATGCTGATGGTCGCCCGGGGGGCGGCGGCCGCCAGGAAGTCCTCCACCACCGCCGCCCCGGGCTGCTGGACCAGGGCCAGGGATCCGGTGTGCACGCAAGCGGTTTCGGCAAGGCCCACCGGCGCCAACTCCTGTGCCGTCCACTGCCAGTCGACCGTGTTCTGCGCGTGGAAGGAGAACGCGGCCTGCCCCTCGGAGTCCAGTTCCGCCACGGCCAGCGTGCTGGGCTCGGCGGCCCGGACGGCACTCGACAGGTCCACTCCGGACGCCTCCAGGTGGGCGCGGAACAGGCGGCCGAACACGTCGTCGGACAGGCGCGCGAGGAAACGGGCCGGGGTGCCGAGCCGGGCCAGGGCCACCGCCGTGTTCGCCGGGCCGCCGCCGGGCAGGACGCGCAGGGCGAGTTCGTTCGCGGTGCTCGCGGATTCGGCGAACGCGTCCGCGACGCACTCCCCCAGGACGGTGATCTGGCGCGTGCTCATGGGCTGCTCTTCTCTGACGGACGTCTGACGAAGGTGTGGGCAGGCCGGACGCGTCGCGGCGCGGCCGCCGGACGGCTACGAGGGCAACGGCCCCGGGGCGTTGCCGATTTGTGACGAGCGCAGGGCATTGACGTTTCCGGGAAACGGAGTCCATCATCCTCGCCAGGCGGTGTCAACGATGACATAAGTCAACGATGACACCCCAGGGACGGCATGCTCCGATGCCGGCCGCGCCGCTCGCAATCCCGCAGGAGTCGTTCATGCCTCGCACCGCTCGTCTGCCCATGTCCCTCCTCAGAGCCGCTGCGTGCACGGGCATCGCGGCCCTCACCCTGACCGCCTGCGGATCCGGTTCCGGCTCCGGATCGAGCTCCGCCGGCACCGGTTCGGGCGAGGTCAAGGTCGGCCTGATCACCAAGACCGACACCAACCCGTTCTTCGTGAAGATGAAGGAGGGTGCGGAGAAGGCCGCGAAGGCCGAGGGCGTCAAGCTCATGACCGCGGCCGGCAAGTTCGACGGCGACAACGCCGGTCAGATCACGGCCATCGAGAACATGGTCGCCTCCGGGGTGAAGGGCATCCTGATCACCCCGAGCGACTCCAAGGCCATCGTCCCCGCGATCGCGAAGGCCCGCGCCAAGGGCGTCCTGGTCATCGCCCTGGACACCCCGACCGAGCCGGAGAGCGCGGTCGACGCCCTCTTCGCCACCGACAACGTCAAGGCCGGTGAGCTGATCGGCGAGTACGCCAAGGCCGCCATGAAGGGCAAGGCCGCCAAGATAGCCACCCTCGACCTCGCGCCGGGTGTGTCCGTCGGCGTCCAGCGGCACGAGGGCTTCCTGAAGGGCTTCGGCATCGGGGAGAAGGACCCGGCGGTCGTCTGCTCCCAGGACACCGCGGGCGACCAGGCCAAGGGCCAGACGGCGATGGAGAACTGCCTCCAGAAGGAGCCCGGCATCAACGTCGTCTACACGATCAACGAACCGGCCGCACTCGGCGCGTACACCGCGCTCAAGGCCAAGGGCCGGGAGAAGGACGTCCTGATCGTGTCCGTCGACGGCGGCTGCACCGGGACCCAGGCCGTCAAGGACGGCAAGATCGCCGCCACCTCGCAGCAGTACCCGCTGAAGATGGCCTCCGAGGGCGTCAAGGCCGTCGTGACGTACGCCAAGGACGGCAAGAAGGCGTCCGGTTACACCGACACGGGCGTCACCCTGATCTCCGACAAGGCGCAGGCCGGGGTCACGTCGAAGGACACCGGTTACGGCCTGGAGAACTGCTGGGGCTGAGCCGCCCCCCGAGGCCCGTACGAGTCCGCCTCCGGCCAGGACCGTACGCCTCCGTCTCTCCCCTCAGTGGGGCGGCCGTCCTTCCCTCCCCGACCGGGGGCGGCCGCCCGCTTGTCCTCTTGTCCCCTTGTCCTTCGACCAGGGCGGGCAACGACTTCTGTCTTCCGACAAGGATCTCGCATGACAGCCACGACCTCGCCGTACGCCGAGCTCAAAGCACCGACCACGGCCCGCAGACTGCTCACGGCACCGACCACCGGCCCACTGGTCGCTCTCCTCCTGGCCTGCGCCTTCTTCTCCCTCTCGACCGACCAGTTCCTCACGGGCGGCAACTTCTCGCTGATCGTGCAGCAGGTCATGGTCGTCGGCACGCTCGCCATCGGACAGACCCTGATCATCCTCACGGCGGGCATCGACCTGTCCTGCGGAGCCGTGATGGCGTTCGGCAGCATCGTGATCGCCAAGATGGCCGCCGAGGGCTCCCTGCCCCCGCTCGTCGCGATCGCCCTGGGCCTGGCGGTCTGCGGCGGATTCGGGCTGCTCAACGGGGTGTTGGTGCAGAAGATCCCGCTGCCGCCGTTCATCGTCACCCTCGGCATGCTCAACGTGGCGTTCGCGCTGACCCACATCTACTCCGAGGAGCAGACGGTCACCAACCTGCCCGGCCCGCTGACGGCCCTCGGGCAGACCTTCCCGCTCGGCCGCACCGACATCACGTACGGCTCCCTGGTCACCATCGCCCTGTTCCTGTTGCTCGCCTACGCGCTGAGCAGCACCGGCTGGGGCCGGCACGTCCACGCGCTGGGCGACAGCCCGGAAGCGGCGCGGCTGAACGGCATCCGCACCTCCCGGCTGACCATCGGCGTCTACACCGTGGCCGGTGTCCTCTACGGCATCGCCGCCCTGCTGCTCATCTCCCGCACCGGAGTCGGCGACCCCCAGGCGGGACAGACCGACAACCTCGACAGCATCACGGCCGTGGTCCTCGGCGGCACCAGCCTCTTCGGCGGACGCGGTTCGGTCCTGGGCACCTTCATCGGCGTCCTCATCGTCGGCGTCTTCCGCAACGGCCTGCAGCTGATGGGCGTCGCCTCCATCTACCAGACCCTGATCACCGGAGTCCTGGTGATCCTCGCGGTGACCGTCGACCAGCTCTCCCGGAAGAAGGCCCGATGACCGCCACCTCCTCCCCCGCCCCCGTGCTGCAGGCCCGCGGTCTGGTCAAGCGCTACGGTCACGTCACCGCCATCGACGGCGCCGACTTCGACCTGCTGCCCGGCGAGGTCCTCGCCGTCATCGGCGACAACGGAGCCGGCAAGACCAGCCTGATCAAGGCACTCACCGGCGCGCTGGTCCCCGACGCCGGCGAGATCCGCCTCAACGGCGAACCCATCACCTTCTCCGGGCCGCAGAGCGCACGCGCCCACGGCATCGAGACGGTCTATCAGGACCTGGCCGTGGCCGCCTCCATGGACATCGCCTCGAACATGTTCCTCGGCCGCGAGCTGCGTCGCCCCGGCGCCCTCGGCAGTGTCTTCCGCATGCTGGACAAGAAGCGGATGCGCCAGGAGGCCGCCGAGCACATGGCCGACCTGAAGATCGGTCTGCGCTCGCTGACGCAAGCGGTGGAGACGCTGTCCGGCGGGCAGCGGCAGGCCGTCGCGGTCGCCCGTTCCGTCGCCTGGGCCCGCAGCGTCGTCGTCATGGACGAGCCCACCGCCGCCCTCGGGGTCAAGGAGTCCGGTCAGGTCCTGGACCTCATCCGCCGCGTCCGGGACAAGGGCATGCCGGTCGTCCTGATCAGCCACAACATGCCGCACGTCTTCGAGATCGCCGACCGGATCCACGTCCACCGGCTGGGCCGGCGGGCCGCCGTGATCAAGCCCTCCGACTACTCCATGGCGGAGGTCGTCGCCATCATGACCGGCGCGCTCACCGTTGACGAGGCCGGGGATACTGTCGTAGCGGATTCCAAGGCGGCGAAGGCCGCGGGCGTCCAGGCCACCTGACGTACGACTGAAGCACTCACCGATTCCGGCCGAGGCCGCGGCCGGAACCGACGAGCACAGGAGACCGTTTCCTCCATGGCAGCGAACCGCCGCCCCACCCTGGCAGACGTCGCCCGAGAAGTGGGCGTCAGCGCCAAGACCGTGTCCCGCGTCCTCAACGAGGACGGGCCCGCCTCGGCGCAGACCCGGGAGCAGGTTCTCGCCGCCGTGGCCAAGCTCGGCTTCCAGCCCAACCTCATGGCCCGCAACATCCGCGTCGGCGGGCCCGACACCACCATCGGACTGGTCATCCCGGACCTCGGCAACCCCTTCTTCGGAGCCGTGGCCCGGAGCATCGAGGACAGCGTCCGCGACCGCGGCCTGACCCTGCTCATGGGCTCCTCCGCGGACGATCCGGGCCGCGAGCGCGCGCTGACGGACAAGTTCCTCGCCCGGCGCATCAGCATCCTGCTGGTCGTGCCGTCCGTCGGCGCCGACCACTCCCACCTCAGGACCCACCGCGCCACGGGCCTGCCCGTGGTCTTCATCGACCGCCCGGGCGTGAATCTGGCCACGGACAGCGTCGTCAGCTCCAACCGTGCGGGCGCCCATGACGGTGTCGCCCACCTGATCGCCCACGGACACCGGCGCATCGGCTTCATCGGCGATCTGCCCACCGCGCTCTACACGCGCCGCGAGCGACTGGCCGGATACCGCTCCGCTCTGCGGGAAGCCGGCCTCCCCGCCGACCGTGCCCTGATCGTCAACGCCCACGACCGGCACGGGGCCTCCGCCGTGACCGCCCAGCTCCTGGACCTGGCGGATCCCCCCACCGCCCTGTTCGCGGGCAACAACATCGTCGCGCTGGGGATCGTCGCCGAACTCGCCCGCGGCAAGCGCAAGGACGTAGCCGTCGTCGCCTTCGACGACGTGGAGCTCGCCGAGGCGCTCGAGCCGGCCCTGACCGTCGTCGCCCAGGACGCCGAGGAGATCGGCAGAACGGCGGCGACCACCGCCCTGGCGCGCCTGGACGGCGACCGCTCCCGCGCCCGCACGATCACCGTGCCCACCCGGCTGATCGTCCGGGGGTCGGGGGAGCGGCCGGCTCTCGCGCTGCGCGAGGCATGACCCCCCGTCACCGGGTGGGCAGGGACGCGGCTCAGGCCCAGGCGGTCACCGGCACGAACGAACTGTCCTGCCGGAACAGGTCCGTCCCGTCGGTCCGGGCCACCCGGAGCTGATAGTTGTAGTGGCGCAGGTAGTAGCCCGGGTAGTTGTACGACTCGAAGCGCAGTGAGCCGCTCGCCGTGCCGGTGCGGGCGATGAACGTGGCGTCCTTGGCGAAGGTCGACGTCCCGTCGTTCGCGTCGAAGCGGGCGCGGAAGTCCCAGTGGCGCAGGTACTTTCCGGAGGCGTCCCGGAAGGAGTAGGCGTTCGCGTCGGCGAGGCCGGCGACGACCGTGAAGGTGGACGCCTGCTTCTCGGCGGTGGTGCTGGAGGCGCTCACCACGGGGAGGTTGAGCAGCGACGACTGGTTCTGCCAGTGACGGGTGGTGAAGTTGGCCGAGCGGAAGGAGCGGGTGACGTTCTTCGCCAGGCTCGGGCCGCCCGAGACGGTCTCCTTGATCACCGTGAAGTGCCGGGCCGTACCGGAGACGACGGGCAGCGCGGCCGGGGCGGACCAGGTGGCGAAGGTGTCGTAGCTGTCGCTGTAGTAGTAGGTGCCGTCGCCGTAGCCGTCGAAGAAGATCCGCCAGCCGCCGTTGTCGAGCTGCACCAGCGCCGCGCCCTCGCGGTAGCTGCCCCAGCCCGCCCAGTTGCCGGTGCGGCTGATGGCGTAGGGGCCGGTGAGGCTGGACGCCGTCGCGTACTCGATGTACTTCGACGTCTCGTTCTTCGTGAAGGCGTGGTAGGTCGAGCCGATCTTCACGATGTACGTGTCGATGTGGTTGGCACCGATGCCGGACAGCGCGACCGGTGAACTCCACGCGGTCAGACCGGTGTTGGTGGCCTTCAGCAGGTACGGGGTGAAGATCCACTCGTCGTTGGCCGTCGAGCAGGAGACGATGATGTTCACACTGCCGTCGCTGTCGACGAACCACTCCGGCGCCCAGGCGCGGGACAGGTTGGCGATCGGGACCGTGTAGTCGTACAGGAAGGTCCAGTTGACCCGGTCGGTGCTGCGGGCGAAGCCGATGGTGGTGCTCGGGTCCTGCCAGGTGTGGGTCGTGTAGGTGATGTAGTAGTAGCCGTTGGTGTGCTTGAAGATGCTCGCGTCGCGGATGCGGTTGCCGGGCGGGGTGTAGGCGGACGACTTGGCCAGCCGGAAGTCGGTGGCGTCGTCGGACTGGTACACGTTCACGGTGCCGTCGTTGCTGTCGAGGAACGGCACGATGGTGTAGCGGGTGGCGGAGCCGCTCGGCGGGGCGGCGGCCGAGGCCGTGCCGAGCAGTCCGGGCATCTCGCCCAGGACCAGCGCCGAGGCGGGCAGGACGGCCATCGCCCGCAGCAGGGTGCGGCGCGACGGCGCGGGGGGTCGTGTGGTCACGGGCGGCTCTCCCTCGGACACAAACACATGCGGCTCTGATGTTCGATATTCCGAACCAAGTTCGGAAAGTCGATCAGAAGGTAGGGCCGAGGGTGGGACGCGTCAATGGTTCGCACAGGACTCCGTGGGCCCCGTGGGAAAGCTGTGGCGTGCACTGATGCGGCGAGAGGCCACCGGCATTCCGCGCCGGGGCGTTCCGCCGCGGCCCACCGGACGTTACCGTTCGGTAGACAACGCCGTCCCGGAGGTGTCCCGCATGACGCTCGACCGTTCCGAAGGCCTCGCGGAGTTGGCCCGTGCGCTCGCCGACGGGGAGGTGACGTCCCGGTCGCTCGTGGAGCGGGCGCTGGCGCGGATCGAGGCGACGCAGACAACGCTGAACGCCTTCCGGATCGTACGGACCGAGGCGGCGCTCGCCGAGGCGGCGGCAGCGGACGAGAAGCTGGCCGCGGGCGTGCGCGGGCCGCTGCTCGGGGTGCCGGTGGCGGTCAAGGACGACATGGACGTGGCGGGCGAGCCGACCGCGTTCGGCTGCCGGGGCGAGTTTCCGCCGGTCACCGAGGACGGCGAGGCGGTACGGCGGCTGCGCGCGGCCGGAGCCGTGATCGTCGGCAAGACCAACACCTGCGAGTTCGGGCAGTGGCCGTTCACCGAGGGGCCCGCCTTCGGCGCGACCCGCAACCCGTGGAGCACGGAGCACACCCCGGGCGGCTCGTCCGGCGGTTCGGCCGCCGCCGTCGCCGCCGGTCTGGTGCCGGCCGCGCTCGGCTCGGACGGCGCCGGTTCGGTGCGCATTCCGGCCTCCTGGACCCATCTCGTCGGCATCAAGCCGCAGCGCGGCCGGATCTCCACCTGGCCGCGCGGCGAGTCCTTCCACGGCATCACGGTCAACGGCACGCTGGCCCGTACGGTCGCCGACGCGGCCCTCCTGCTGGACGCGGCGGCCGGCAACCACGAACGGGACCCGCACCGGCCGCCGGTCGTCGGAGCCCTGGAGGCGACGAAGCGGGACCCCGGCCGGCTGCGCATCGCGCTCTCCCTGAAACCGCCGTTCACCGCCCTGCCCGCGCGGCTGCGGCCGGAGGTGCGCGCCCGGGTCGTACAACTCGCCGAGAAGCTGAGCGACCTGGGGCATGTCGTCGAGGAGGCCGACCCTCCGTACGGCCAGATCGGGCTGACCTTCGTGCCCCGCGCCACCGCCGGTATCGCCGAGCGCGTCCGCGAGGCGCCCTTCCCCACCCTGCTGGACCGACGCACCCGCGACGCCGCCCGGCTGGGCGGACTGCTCGGCGGGGTGCCGCTGCGGGCGGCGCGACGCGCGGAGGCGGTTCTGCACCGGCGTATCGGCGCGTTCTTCACGACGTACGACGTGATCCTCGCGCCGACCACGGCCGCTCCCCCGCCCCGCATCGGCGCCCTGCTGAGCCTGGGCGGCCTCGCCACCGACCGCGCCATGATCGCGGCCTGTCCTTACGCCTGGCCGTGGAACGTGCTGGGCTGGCCCGGGGTGAACGTGCCCGCCGGTTTCGTGGGCGGCGGTCTGCCGGTCGGCGCCCAGTTGCTCGGGCCGGCGAACAGTGAGCCGCTGCTGGTCTGCCTCGCCGCACAGCTGGAGGCGGAGCTGCGCTGGCACTCGGCGTGGCCGCCGGAGCACGCGGTCACGGACTCACCGGCCGCGTAACGGCGTTCGGCCCGTACCCTGTGACCATGGACGACGCGTCGATGGTCGGGCTCATGGGACGGGTCACCGGGGCGGTCGGGCCCGGACTGGTCGGTGAGGTGATCGTCCGCGTGCGGGGCGGCGCCGAGCACTTCCTCGCCTACCCCGCCACCGCTACGGACCGCATCGAGCGGGGCACGGTGGTCATGGTCGTGGAGTACCTGCCGCCGAGAACGGTCTATGTGCAAGCGGCGTACGACAGTTGAGCCCGCTTCCCCGCAGGTGAGACCGGGTTTGTATCAAGGTTTCGACAAGGATGGGTCAGCGCCTGTACCCAGGGCCTCGCACAGGCGCACACTCCCTTCGTTCGGTGCCGAAAGGGCACCATCACAAGGGGGCGTATGCCGATGGTTGTCGGCGTCGTTGCGGGGGTGGCGGTTGCCGCCGTCCTCGTTCTGATCGGTCTGTTCAAGATGATGTGGCGTGTCGCGGAACCGAACGAGGCACTGATCATCTCCGGCTCCAAGCACAAGACGGAGGGCCTCGAGGCGGGCATGGGCTTCCGTATCGTCACCGGACGCGGCACGCTCGTGCTGCCCGGAGTGCAGGCGGTCCGCAAGCTCTCGCTCGACCTGAACGAGACCGAACTGCACGTGGACTGCGTGACCCACCAGGGCATTCCGCTCAAGGTGCGGGGCGTGGTCATCTTCAAGGTGGGCGACGACTTCGTGTCGATCGCGAACGCGGGCCGCCGTTTCCTCGACCAGCAGAAGCTGATGTCCGAGCGGGTGCACAACGTCTTCGCCGGTCATCTGCGCTCCATCGTGGGCGGGTTGACGGTCGAGGACATGATCCGCGACCGGGAGAAGCTCACCGGGCAGACCCGGGCGGCCTGCGGCACGGAGATGGAGAAGCTGGGCCTGATCGTCGACTCGCTGCAGATCCACGAGATCGAGGACCCGACCGGGTACATCCAGAACCTGGCGATGCCGCACGCGGCGGCCGTCCAGCGGGACGCGCGGATCGCGCAGGCGGAGGCGAACCGGCTGGCCACCGAGGCGGAGCAGCAGTCGTACGCCCGGATGGCCGAGGCCACCCGGGACAGCGAGATTCTGCAGGCCGGCTACCAGGCCGAGCGTGACAAGGCGGGTGCCAAGTCCCGCCAGGCCGGACCGCTCGCCGACGCCGCGGCCCGGCAGGAAGTCGTCGTCCAGGAGACGCGGGTCGCCGAGCTGGAGGCCCAGCGGCGTGAGCAGCAACTCCAGGCGGACGTGCGCAAGCCGGCGGACGCGCAGGCCTACGAGAAGCGGACGATGGCCGAGGCGGAGCGCGACGCACGCATCTCCGCGGCCCAGGCCAAGGCGCAGGAGACGGAGCTGGCGGCAGCGGCCGAGGCGACCCGGGTCAAGACGGCCGCGGGCGCCGAGGCGGAAGCAACCAGGGCCCGGGGCACCGCCATGGCGGCGGCCACCCGCGCCACCGGCGAGGCCGAGGCGGCCGCGGCACAGGCCAGGGGCCTCGCCGAGGCCGAGGCTGCCAAGGCCAAGGGGCTCGCGGAGGCGGACGCCATCAAGGCCCGCGCCGCCGCCCTCGCCGAGAACCAGGAGGCCGTCGTCGCCCAACAACTCGCCGAGAACTGGCCGGAGATCGTCAGGGCAGGCGCGTCCGCCTTCGGCAGCGTCGACAACATGGTGGTGCTCAACGGCGCCGACGGCATGGCGGACATGCTCACCAAGGCGCTCACCATGGGCGGCACGGGCCTCGGCCTGGCCCGCCAGCTGCTCGCCTCGATGAACCAGAACGGGCCTGCCGTGAACGGGACTTCGTCCCTCAACGGGGTCGTCCCGCCACCGGTCCAGAAGGTGCCGGTGGAGCAGGACGGGGGGTGACGGACGACCGGACCCAGGGGTGAGGGAACCGGCTCGGGGCGCGGGCTCTAACGTTACGTACGTGACTGCGTCTGTCGATGAGAACGCCCCCGGCCGGTTCGGCCCCTCCGCCACCACCGAGGCCGACCCCCGCGAGGTGGGCCGGGTGCGCACGGAGTACTCGCCCGCGCACGACGGGGACCCCGATCCCGGCGAGATCGTCTGGACCTGGGTCCCCTACGAGGAGAACGACGGCCGGGGCAAGGACCGCCCCCTGCTGGTCGTCGCCCGCGAGGCCGGCGGCACCTTCCTGGCCGTCCAGCTGTCGAGCAAGCGGCACGACGGCGACCGGGAGTGGGTGCCGATCGGCAGCGGACCCTGGGACCGGTCGGGGCGGGACTCGTGGGTCGACGTGGACCGCGTGCTGCGGCTGCACGAGGCCGGGATGCGCCGGGAGGCGTGCGCCCTGGACCGGATGCGGTTCAATCTCGTCCGGCACCGGTTGTGGGAGCGCTACGGCTGGAGCTGACGGCCACCGGGCCGGGAAGCCGCAAGCAGCTCCCGCCGATCGCCGCGAACGACGTGAGGCCGCGCGGACGCGCGGACGCGGCCCGACCCCCGTGCGCGCCACGACCGTGCGTCCGCGCGGCCTCCCCCGTCGTGCTCACAGACGCATCCTGAGCGATTCTGGTCTTGCCCCGCAACAGGGTTTTCCGGGCCGGACGTGCCCGGAAAACTCCTCGAGAACAGCCAGGAAACGGAGATCCTCGGCCCCTAATACGACGATGTGCACCCTTGTGCGATCGGACGCGAGGGTCTTGGGTGGAACGAGTGACGCCGGCCCGCCCCATCAGACTCCGGGCCGGTGACATGGTGGAATCTCAGGAGGATCCCGACATGTCCCATACGCCGAGTGACTGTACGGAGACCCGTACCGCTGTCACCGAAGCCGAGGTGGAGGCCCTGGTCCGGGGCATCTGCTTCAAGACCGGTCCGCCCCACACCGTCGGGGTCGAAGTGGAATGGCTCGTGCATGAGCTGCGGACACCGCAGCTCCCGGTGACACCCGAACGACTCGAAGCGGCCTACGCCGCACTGCGTACCGTGCCCCTGAGGTCGGCGCTCACCACAGAGCCCGGCGGCCAGCTGGAACTGAGCTCGCCGCCCGCCGCCTCCCTGATGGAGTGCATCGGTACCGTCTCCGCCGACCTGACCGCCGTCCGCACGGTGCTGGCCGAGGACGGCCTGGGCCTCGTCGGTATCGGCCAGGACCCCTGGCACACGCCCCGCCGGTTCCTGCGCGAGCCGCGCTACGACGCCATGGAGGCCTGCCTGGACCGCACCGGCCCGGCCGGCCGCGCCATGATGTGCACCTCCGCCTCCGTCCAGGTGTGCCTGGACGCCGGCCACGAGGAGCCCGGGCCGCTCGGTCTCGGGCGGCGCTGGTGGCTGGCGCACCAGCTGGGGGCGGTCCTGGTGGCCGCGTTCGCGAACTCCCCGGCGGCCGGGCACGAGCCCACCGGCTGGCTCTCCAGCCGCCAACTGCTGTGGATGGACATCGGCCCCGGCCGTGCGGGCGCTCCCCCGCTCGACGTCGATCCGCGGACCGCCTGGGCCCGGCACGTGCTGGACGCCCCGGTGATGTGCGTACGGCGGGACGGCGGCCCGTGGGAGGTGCCCGAGGAGCTGACGTTCCGGGAGTGGACCAGGTCGGGGGCGCCGAGGCCGCCGACCCGGGAGGACCTCGACTACCACGTCACCACGCTGTTCCCACCGGTCAGACCGCGCGGCCATCTCGAACTGCGCATGATCGACGCCCAGCCCGGCGACGACGGCTGGATCGTGCCGCTGGCGGTGACGACGGCGCTCTTCGACGACCCTGAGGCCGCCGAGAGCGCCTACCGGATCGTGAAGCCGCTGGCCGAGCGGGCCCTGTCGCTGCCCGCGCCGCACAATCCGCTGTGGATCGACGCGGCCCGCCACGGCCTGACCGACCCCGAGCTGCACGAGGCGGCCGTCGCGTGCTTCGAGGCTGCCCTTCGGGCCCTGCCCCGGCTCGGCGCCACCGCCGAGGTCACGGCGGCCGTCACGGCGTACCGGGACCGGTACGTCGTCCCCGGCCGCTGTCCCGCCGACGACCTGCTCGAACGCCTGCACGGCATGGACCTGCCCCCGTCCCGGTACGGCTCGACCGAGGGGACCTCCACCGCCCACGGGAAGGACATCCGCACATGACCGACCCCGCCCTCGACACCGAACGCGTCGTCGACGAGGCCGTCGATGCCGAAGCGCTCCGCGACCGGGCGCTCACCACCCTGACCACGGCCCGCGACCGTACGACGCTGCTGACCAGCTGCGTGGAGGACCCGGACCTGACCGCGCAGCACTCGCCGCTGATGTCGCCGCTGGTGTGGGACCTCGCGCACATCGGCAACCAGGAGGAGCAGTGGCTGCTGCGGGCCGTCGCCGGGCAGGAGGCGATACGGCCCGAGATCGACAGCCTCTACGACGCGTTCGAGCACCCGCGCTCGAAGCGGCCCTCGCTGCCGCTGCTGGCGCCGGCCGAGGCCCGCGCGTACGCGGCGGACGTGCGCGGCCGGGTGATGGACGTGCTGGAGCGCGCCGCGTTCCACGGGACGCGGCTGACGGAGGCGGGCTTCGCCTTCGGGATGGTCGCGCAGCACGAACAGCAGCACGACGAGACGATGCTGATCACCCATCAGCTCCGCACGGGGCCGCAGGCCCTGACCGCCCCGGACCCGGACCCGGTGCCGCTGTTCACCGGCCCGGCCGAAGTCCTCATTCCGGGCGGCCCGTTCACGATGGGAACCTCCACCGAGCCGTGGGCGCTGGACAACGAACGCCCGGCGCACCGGCGTGAGGTGGCGCCGTTCTCCATCGACACGACTCCTGTGACGAACGGCGCGTACCAGGCGTTCATCGAGGACGGCGGCTACGACGACGAGCGCTGGTGGACGGCGGCGGGCTGGGCGCACATCCGCCGCAACTCCATCCACGCGCCGCTGTACTGGAGCCGCGACGGCAGGCAGTGGCTGCGGCGCCGCTTCGGGGTGAGCGAGGTGGTCCCGCCCGAGGAGCCGGTGCTGCACGTGTGCTGGTACGAGGCCGACGCGTACGCCCGCTGGGCCGGGCGCCGGCTGCCCACCGAGGCCGAGTGGGAGAAGGCCGCACGGCACGACCCCGCCGGCGACCGTTCGACGCGTTACCCGTGGGGCGACGCCGACCCGGCTCCCGAGCACGCCAACCTGGGCCAGCGACACCTGCGCCCGGCGCCGGCCGGCAGCTACCCGCAGGGCGAGTCCCCACTCGGCGTACGGCAGTTGATCGGTGACGTGTGGGAGTGGACGGCCAGCGACTTCCTGCCGTACCCGGGCTTCACGGCGTTCCCGTACAAGGAGTACTCGGAGGTCTTCTTCGGCCCCGACCACAAGGTGCTGCGCGGCGGTTCGTTCGCCGTGGACGCGGTGGCCTGCCGGGGCACGTTCCGCAACTGGGACCTCCCGATCCGGCGGCAGATCTTCTCCGGGTTCCGCACGGCCCGCTCGGAGGCCGTCTGATGTGTCGTCACCTGGCCTATCTGGGCCCCGAGGAGCCGCTCGGCCGGATCCTCGTCGAGCCGCCGCACAGTCTGTACCGGCAGTCCTGGGCGCCGAGGGGGCAGCGGTACGGCACGGTCAACGCCGATGGTTTCGGCGTCGGCTGGTACGCGGAGGGGGATCCGGCGCCGGCCCGTTACCGACGGGCCGGACCCATCTGGGCGGACCAGTCGCTCGCCGACCTGGCCCGGGTGGTCCGCTCGGGGGCCGTGCTCGCCGCCGTACGGGACGCGACCCTGGCGGGCGCGGACGCGGAGGCCGCGGCGGCGCCGTTCGCCGCGGGCCCCTGGCTGTTCAGCCACAACGGCGCGGTCAAGGGCTGGCCGCACTCCCTCGCGCCCCTCACGCGGACCCTGCCCGCCGCCGACCTGCTGTCCCTGGAGGCCCGCAACGACTCGGCGCTCGTGTGGGCCCTGGTCCTCGCCCGGCTGCACGGCGGCGACGAGGAGGGCCAGGCGCTGGCCGACACGGTCCTGGAGGT
This sequence comes from Streptomyces sp. NPDC033131, assembly GCF_055578365.1. Lineage (NCBI taxonomy): Bacteria > Bacillati > Actinomycetota > Actinomycetes > Kitasatosporales > Streptomycetaceae > Streptomyces > Streptomyces sp. NPDC033131. Next base: position 134,086 of record NZ_JBVIPA010000014.1, on the reverse strand, counting down.
CGCCGCGGCGGCCCCCGACTCCCGGCTCAACCTGCTGCTGACCAACGGGGAGAGCATCACCGCGACGGCCTGGGGCGACACCCTCTGGTATCTCTCGGAGCCCGGCCGCCGCACGGTCGTGGCCTCCGAGCCCTACGACGACGACCCGCACTGGCAGGAGGTCCCCGACCGCACCCTGCTCGCGGCGAGCCGCACGGACGTGCTGCTCACCCCGTTGAAGGAGCCGAGCTCCCCCCTGTCACCCGCGTCCGCGAAGGAGCCCCGCACGTGAGTCCGTTCCTTCTCACCCGCACCCTGCCCGAGGACGCCACCGACGGCGCCCTGCGCGCGGACGTCCTCCAGGGCCTGACCCGCACCCCGAAGCCCCGGCCGCCGATGTGGTTCTACGACGCCCACGGCAGCGAGCTGTTCGAGCAGATCACCGAGCTGCCGCCCGTAGTCGCGGCACTCGGCGTGTCCCGCACAGGTCGTGTTGCCTCAGGGGTGGCCAGCGGTCTTCTCAAGGAGTACCGGGCCTGACTTCCGGTTCCCGCAGCCACTCCAGGAATGCACCGGCAGGACGTCGACCGAAATGAGGCAATCATGACCGGCACCCGCGCCTACGGCTACACCGACACCCTCGATGCCGAGCACTACGCCAAGGCACTGCGCGCCGACATCAGCGACGGGCTGACCCGCACCCCGAAGTCCACGGCGCCCACGTGGTTCTACGACGCCCGGGGCAGCGAATTGTTCGAGGAGATCACCCAGCTCCCGGAATACCCCCTGTGGAGGGCGGAACTGGGGTTGCTCCAACTCCATGCCCGTGACGTGGCCGCGCGGACGGGGGCCCGCAGCATGATCGAGCTCGGTTCCGGGAGTTCGACGAAATCCAAGCTGATCATCGAGGCGTTGGGGCCGGCCGATCTGAACTACGTCCCCGTCGACGTCAGCGCGGACGCGCTCCATCAGGCCAGCGCCCAACTCGTCCAGGACTACCCGGGGATCCGTCTGCACTCCCTGCGCGCAGACTTCACGGCTTCCCTCGTCCTCCCGACGCTGCCCGAGGACGGCCCACGCCTCATCGCCTTCCTCGGCAGCACGCTGGGCAATTTCCGGCGCCCGGCCCGTGGACCGTTCCTCCGCGGGCTCCGAGACACCCTCCGCCCCGAAGACTTCCTTCTCATCGGCGCTGACCTGGTCAAGACCGAGCAGGAAATGATCGCCGCCTACGATGACGTTCAAGGCGTCACGGCTGCGTTCGACAAAAATCTGTTGCACGTCTTGAACCGCGAGTTGAACGCCGACTTCGACCCAGATTCCTTCGACCACGTATCGGTGTGGAACGGCACGGAAAGCCACATCGAAATGAGGCTGCGCAGCAGAGTCGAACAGCTCGTCAAAATCCGGGACCTTGACCTGGCAGTGAGTTTCACGCGCGGAGAGGAATGGATCACCGAGCGGAGCTCGAAATTCACCCAAGACGGACTTCAGGAAGAAATGACTGAAGCCGGTCTCCGTACGAATCAGGTCTGGGCAGACACCGACGCCGGCTTCGCACTCATTCTCGCCACCGCTCGCTGAACACACTGGTGCACGATCGTCGATGAGTCCAGATCGCTGCTCTGCTGACCGGCCGGCGGAGCAGCGACAGCCGGTAAGCGACGCGCTCGCTCGCTCGACCTCGACCTGCGCTCTTCGGGCCGGTCCGGATCGCGCAGGGTGGCCCCGCAGCGACGGAGGCGGCCGGGTCGCGGCCCTGGCCCTCGAGGACCTCGTGGCTGATGGTGTCGAAGGTGACGGTCTCGCCCCCGAGCGGACGGTCAGCGCCGGCTTTGCGGTGGCGTTGGGGAGCGGGCCCCAGTGCATCCGGGAGGAGATTCACTTCAGGGCCTCTCTCAGGGCTTCGGAGGTGAGGGTGAATCCGAAGCACTGGCGGACGTTGTAGAGCGTGGCGTCCATGCAGTACGCGGGCGAGGTGGTGGCCACCGCGTCCTCCACCATGAGGACGTCGTAGCCGAGGTTCGCGGCGTCCATGAGGGTGGCCAGGACGCACTGGTCGGCGTTGACGCCCGCGAACAGCAGGGTGTCGACCCGCAAGTTGCGCAGCACGCTGTCCAACTCGGTGTCCTGAAAGCCGCTCATCCGGTACTTGGCGACCTGGATGTCTTCTTCCGCCGCCTCCAGACCGGCGACGAGCGCGGCTGAGGGGCTGCCGTGCTCCAGCACCCGGCCGGCGCCGCCCGGCAGCTGTGCGCCGATGCCGCCGCCGGTGCCGTCCGGGTCGTAGACGTGCAGGACGCCGGGGGGAAGGTTGGCCCGGTCGGGGCGGTTGCCCCAGTTGAGCCAGACGACCGGGACGCCGACCGCACGGAGCGGGGCCAGCAGGCCGGCGATGACCGGGATCGGGGCGCGGGCGGGGGTCACGTCCACGCCGATGGAGGCGAGCCAGCCGTCGGGAGAGCAGAAGTCGTTCTGCATGTCGACGACGATCAGCGCGGTGGCGGCGAGGTCGGCGACCACGGTCTGCGGCAGCGCCTCGACGGTGACCGGACGCGGGTCTCGGTGCGGTCGGGCCAGGGTGACGGACCTGCCGTCGGCCCGCCAGGCGTTGCGGGGGTTGGGCCCGATCAGACCGTGGGACTCAGCCATCCGTGGGGCTCCTCGATTCGGTGGTGAAGGCGGTGAGGGCGGCGGCGAGGTCCAGCAGCGCCCGGTCGGTGCCCCGGGCGCCCAGCGCGCACAGTCCGACGGGCAGTGAGCGCACCCGCAGCAGCGGCGCGACGACCGCCGGGAGCCCGGCCAGGGAGGCGAGGCAGGTCAGGCGGAGAGTGGCGGCGCGTACGGCCTCCACCTCCTCGGGCGGCGCGTCGGCGCGGACAGCGGGACCGCTCGTGGCGGGCAGCAGCAGGGCGGTCCCGGGCTGCGGTACGGCGTCCAGGGCTTTCCGCGCGTCGGCCAGGACCTGGTCCGCCGCCGCCCGCTCGGCCGTGCTCACCCGGCGTCCGTTCTCGAAGCGCGCCGCGACGTCCGGGGCGAGCGCGGCCGGGTGACGGGTGATCCAGGCGCCGTGCTGCTCCCAGGCCTCGGCGGCCTGGACCGTACGGAAGGCGGCCAACCACTCCTGCACGTGCTCGGCGGCTCCGATGGCCGTGCGCACCAGGGGCAGCCCGGTGCGCAGGGAGAGCGCGCGGCAGGCGGCCTCGAAGGAGGCGCGCACCTCGGGCTCGGCGTGCGACGCCAGTTCCTCGTCCACCATGAGCTCGGCGACCGGCACAGGGGCGTCGTCCAGGGGCAGCAGCACCTCGGCTGCCGTCCGCAGCAGGGCGGGGTCGCGGGCCAGGAGTCCGGCGGTGTCGAAGGAGGGGGCCAGCGCCAGCAGGCCCCCGGTGGGGGTGGCACCGTGGGTGGGGCGCCAGCCGAACAGGCCGCAGTAGGAGGCGGGTACGCGGATCGAACCGGCGGTGTCGGTGGCCAGTCCCAGGTCCGCCCAGCCACGGGCCACGGCGGCGGCCGGGCCGCTGCTGGAGCCACCGGTGATCCGGCCGGGCGCGGCAGGGTTGGCGGGGGTGCCGTAGTGCGCGTTGGTACCGGCGAGGCCGAAGGCCAGCTCGTCGGTCTGGGCTATGCCGGTGAGTTCGGCGCCGGCGTCGAGCAGCCGTCGTACAGCGTCCGCATGCGCGGGTTCCGGGCGTGCCTCGGCCAGCCAGACGGAGTTGCCCGCGCCGACGCGCTGCCCGGCCACGGCGAACAGATCCTTCACGGCGGTGCGGACGTGCGCCAGCGGGCCCTGTCCGGCGGACGCCACCAGCGGCCCACCGTCCTCGTGGCGACCTGCCACGCGCCACACCGCCGGATCCGGGCGGTCGTGCGGCGTCGGCGCGGCTACGGCGCTCACGTGCGCGGCGGCGATCCGCCACCCGGCGTCGGTGTGCTGCCACACCTGGGTCTGCAGCCCGCGCGTCCCGTCCTGCCGCCGGGTTTCGGCGGTCACGACCGCGACCTCGGTTGCCGGCCGGATCACGTGCACGCGCTCGACGACTCGCGCCGGAGCCCCGCCCCGTCCGCGCCGGAAGCCGGCGATGGCGGTGTGGCCCACCAGCACGGTGTCGCCCTCGGCGCGCAGGGTGCCCGGTGCGTCGAGGAACCAGTGGTCCAGGCCGGTCAGGTCGTTGGCGGCCAGTGCCTGTTCGTACGCCCAGAAGGCGGCGAGAAGGTCGGCGTCCGGGGAGTCGGTCACGATGTTCCCGCCCGCAGTACGGCCAGGTCCTGCTCGTCGAGCGTGGCGAGCGGCCCGCGTTCGACGAGGTCGGCGAAGCCCTCGTCGGGGGACATGACGGTGAGGGTGTAGAGGCGTTCGGTGGCCGACGTGTTGACGATGCGGTGCTTGGAGCCGGCGGGCAGGACCAGGATGTCGCCGGGGGCGAGGTCGCGTTCGTGCTCGTCGCTGGCGGCGCGGCCGTGGCCGGCGAGCACGACGAAGGTCTCGACCGCCTCGGGGTGCCAGTTGAGGGGCTGGGCGCCGCCCGGTTCCCAGACCTCGAAGACGACCGTGGTCGGTGAGCCGTCACGGGGACCGGTGAGCACGGCGAGCTTGACGGTGTCGCCCGCGGTGATGTGGTGGGCGGTGATGTCACGCAGCGGGGTGTGCAGCGGGGGGTTGGCCATGGCGGGCTCCCTCAGGAGGTCAAGGGGCGGTCGGGCAGGAAGCGTGCGCATTCGCGCAACGCGGCGGCGGCCGCGGCGATGGACGCGTCGACGAGCTTGCGGCCGAGTTCGGGCGTGGCTCCCGTGGGATCGCCGATGAGGCCGTTGCCGGTGGCGAAGTCGTCGCTGGTCCAGCCGAAGGACACCGGCTTGCCGAAGCCGATGTGCTCGTAGGCGGTGAGGTGTTCGGGGACGCTGCGGCGGGCCTGGGTCATGTCCACGAGGTCCGGGCGGAGGTGGAGCATGGCGGCGGTCTCCTTGAGCCCGCCGTGCACACCCATGCCGTACTCCGTGGTCGGGGACGTGCCGCCCTGGTCGGCGGGGAGGGAGGCGTGCAGCAGGAAGGTACGCAGGCCGTGCCGGGTGCGCAGTTCGCGCAGGGCGACGCCGAGCAGGGCGCTGTTGCCGCCGTGCGCGTTGAGGAAGGCGAGCCGGCGTACGGGGCCGGCGGCCAGGGAGCGGCCGAGGTCGTCGAGGACGGACAGCAGGGTGCGGGCGCTGAGCCACAGCGTGCCCGGCGACCAGGCGTGTTCGTCGGACTTGGTGTAGGCGAGCCCCGGCAGCAGCGTGATGTCGCAGCTCTCCCCGGCGAGCCGGGCGGCGCCTTCGGCGACGGCCTCGGCCATGTAGTAGTCGGTGGCGACGGGCAGATGGGGCCCGTGCTGCTCGATCGCGCCGACGGGCAGTACGGCGACGGTGTCCTCGCTGAACCGCTCGATCTCCGGGCCGCGGAGGTCGATGAACCGGGTGAAGGTCACGGGGTCTCCTCGGATGCGGCGGGGATCTTTCCGGGGTTGAGCAGGCCCAGCGGGTCGGCGGTGCGGGCCGCCTCCCGGACCAGGTCCAGGCGGCGGTCGACGTGCCAGTTGTGCGGGCTGTGCACACCGACGCCCAGGGCCTGCAGGGCGGCGATGCCGTCGTACACGGTCTGCTCGTCCTGGTAGCGGGCCATGAGCATGCCGACCGTGCCGGAGCGCATGCCCTCCAGGTGGAGCAGGGTGTCCGGGAAGACCCTCCTGATCTCGGTGGTGTCGCCGAGCAGGACGTCGCCGCCGATCTCCAGGTGGAACCAGCCGTCCTCGGCCTTCATCAGGTGGTAGGTCGGGTGGTTGAAGGACAGCGAGCTGATCAGCGCGGGGCCGTCCGGTTCGGGGCGGACGTCCAGGACTCTGCCGCCGGACGCCTCGACGATGGCGCGGGCCTGGTCGACGGCCTCCTCCTCGACGATCGCGCGCAGGCTCAGGGCCGTGGGGTCCAGTGCCGGGTCCGGTCGGTAGACCCTGACGAGACCGGCCTCGTCCAGCGAGGCAAGGCGCGGTGCCGGTTCCATCCGTACGAGGGCCGAGAGGGCGGCGGTGGCGGACGCCCAGTCGGCGAAGGAGGCGAACAGCCCCGTCCACGTGCGGGCCCGCTGGAGCCGTACGGTCGCGGTGGCGATGAAGCCCGTGGTGCCGTAGGCGTGGATGTACGGCAGCGCGTCCGACTCCCGCACGGCGAAGGGCTCGGCGTCCGCCGTGCAGGGCACGACCGTCAGCTCCCGGACGAATCCGTCGCTGTTGGTCCTGTGCACGAGCGAGCCGGTGCCGCCGCTGCCGCCGGACAGGAAGCCGCCGAGGGTGGTGCCGAAGGTGGACGGGAACATCCACAGCTCCTGGCCCAGTGTGCGGGCGTGAGCTTCGAGGTCGGACATCTTCGCCCCGGCCTCGGCACGGATCCAGCCGTCGCCGGCGTCCAGGATGCGGCCGCAGCCGGTGAGGTCGAGCACGGCACCGTCGTACAGCGGGATCGCCTGGCCGTAGTTGCCGGTGCCCTTGCCGCGCGGGGTGAGGGGAACGCGGTGACGGTGGGCCAGGGCCAGGATGCCCGGGAGCTGCTCGTGCGAGGTGGGGCGCAGGACGGCCTCGGCGTGCCCGGCGGGGAGTTTCGCGGACAGGATGGGCGACATGTGCGCCCAGTCGCAGGAGGCCTTCTCCCGTGCTGCCCGATCGCGGATCACCCCGTCGGAGCCGAGGATTTCGGCGGCCTCGGTGCAGAATTCCTCGATGCCGGGCGTCGGCTGACGTTCCGTCACCATCGTCGTCGGCCCTTCGTCGACGAGGTCGGTGAGTGCGGTCAGGTTTCCGGTCGTCATCACTTCAGTCCGATCGAGGTGTCGATGAACTCGTCGGTCGCCACGTCCTTGGCGGTCAGGTCCGGCTTGACCTTGGCGCCGCTCTGCTCGACGAGTGGGGTGAAGGTCTTCAGGGCGGAAGCGACGCGCTTCATGTCGAAGCTCCCGATACTGCCGTCCAACTCGTTGCCGAGGATGCCCAGCTTGACCATCTGCTTCGCGGCGAAGGTGCCGGTGCCTTCGGAGTAGACCCATCCGGTGTTGTACTGCTGCACCAGGTCGCTGATGACCTTGACCGTCGCCGACGGCTCAGCCGCGAAGTCGACGGCCGACTGCTGCAGGACGGGGACGAGCTTCTTCAGGCAGGGGCTGAGCGACTTCAGCTCACCGCTGCGCACCGACAGGGCTTCCGGATAGACGTTGAAGCCCACGTCCGCGAGCAGCTGGTACTTGATCGGCTTCTTCCAGGCCGACACCTCGTGCTGGTAGATGTACGGCTCGGCGGTGGCGAAGCCCTGCTGGGCGATGCCCGGGTTGGACACGAAGCGGGCGGGTGCGCCGTCGTAACTCCCGTCCAGCTGGCTCTTCTTGATGAGGCCCTTCGCGACCAGCATCGAGGCGTAGGTGCTGCCGTCCACGTAGACGACCTTCGCGTTCGACTTTCCGATGTCCGCGATCGTCTTCCAGTCGGGGTGGGTGGCGGGGTCCCACATCAGGACCTGCGGGCTCTTCTTCATCAGCGCCGCCACGGCCGTGACCGGCTGCTTGGCGGACGCCGTGATCGCCACGTCGGTGGTGACCGTGCCCAGGGTGATGCTCTTGTCGACGTACATCTGCGAGGGGACGCTCTGGTAGCCGATGGCGGAGCCGCCCGCCCGGATCTGGATGTCGACGCCGGTGTCCTCGCCGTCGACGACCAGCGGACCGGTGACCCGCTTCTTCGCGGTGTCGACCGTGTAGCCGGGGCCGACCAGGTGGTAGAGGGGGCCGTGTTCGGCCTCGGGCTCCCAGTCGACCTGGACGACGACCGTCTTGGGGCAGACGCCGGCCAGGCGCTGGGCGGCGGGGGCTGCCGGGAGTTTGTCCGCGGAGCCGGTCGAGGCGGTGGAACCACCGCCGCAGGCGGTGACCGATACCAGGGTGATGACGGAGGAAACGCCCGCGATGGCAGCGCGTCTGGCGGATGAAGGCATGACTGACTCCCTGAGGGACCAGAGGGAAGGTGAAGGGAAGGCCGGGGTGAAGGGGAGGCGCGGAAAGGGCGGGGCTACGTCCGGTCGGCCGAGGCGTGCCAGGAGCCGACGGCGAGCCGCGCGACGAGGGTGAAGACGGCGAAGACCGCGACGCCGAAGAACGAGGCGAGGATGATCGCGGCGAACAGATCCTCGGACTGCAGCCGGGAGCGGTAGACGTCGAGCAGGGTGCCGATGCCGGGCTCGCCCTGCTTGAAGAACATGTCGCCGACGATCGCGCCGATCACGGACAGGCCGGAGGAGGTGCGCAGCCCGGTGAAGACCGAGGGCAGGGCGGCAGGCAGTTCGAGCTTGCGCAGCCGGGCCCAGCGGCTCGCCCGCTGGAGGGTGAACAGGTCGTGGTGGGTACGGTCCACCGACTGGATGCCGAACAGTGTGTTGGCGATCATCGGGAAGAGGGCGATCAGGACGCAGACGACCACCCGGCTGGTGAAGCCGAACCCGAACCAGAGGCCGATCAACGGCACGATCGCGAGGATCGGCACGGTCTGCAGGATCACCGCGTACGGGTACAGGGAGCGTTCCAGCCAGCGGGCCCTGCTCATCAGCACCGCCGCCGTCACACCCAGCGCGGAGGCGATGAGCAGGCCGACGAGCGCTACCTGGGCGGTGAGCCGCAGCGCCTGGAGCATCGGCTGCAGATGGGTCCAGTCGAGGAACGACACGGTGAGGACCTGCTGCGGGGGCGGGACGAGGAAGCGCCTGGCAGGGCTGAGCAGCAGATAGCTGACGGCGTACCAGATGCCGACGGCCGCGCCGAGCGACCCGAGCGGCGCGAGCACCGCGACGGTCCGGGCCCGGCGTCGGCGTACGGGGACCGCAGGCGTGGCCTGCGTGGAGTCCGTTGCCGGCAGGACGTCCTGGGACTCAGCGGTGACGGTGACGTGGGCACTCACTGGAAGCCTCCTCGAAGCGCCGCCGAGACCTCGCCGGCGATACGGCCGAAATCGGGGTCGTAGCGCAGCTCGGCCGGACGGGGATGGGCGAAGGGCACCTCGAAGGAGGCGGTGATCCGGCCGGGGCGGGCCGACATCACGACGACCCGGCCGGCCAGGAAGACGGCCTCGGTCACCGAGTGGGTGATGAACAGAGCGGCGAAGCCGGTCTCCGCGTAGATGCGCTGGAGTTCCTCCTGCATGCGCAGGCGGGTCATCTCGTCGAGGGCACCGAACGGTTCGTCGAACAGGAACAGCGAGGGACGGGCCATGAGAGCGCGGGCCAGGGACACGCGCATCCGCATGCCGCCGGACAGCTGCCCCGGCAACTGCTTCTCGAAGCCCTCCAGGCCCACCAGGCGCAGGGCGTCCAGCGCCCGTTCCCGCCGTTCGGCCTTCGGGGTCCCGGTGAGTTCGGCGGGGAGTTCGACGTTGGCGAGAACGGTGCGCCAGGGCAGCAGGGTCGGGTCCTGGAAGACGTAGCCGACCGAGTCGGTGGGGGCGTGGACGGTACCGCCGGTTGCGGTGTCCAGGCCTGAGGCGAGGCGGAGCAGGGTGGACTTGCCGCAGCCCGAGGGGCCGACGACGGCGACGAACTCGCCCGGGGCGATGGAGAGTTCGACTCCGGTGAGGGCGGTGGTCCCGTTGTCGAAGTGCTTGTCGACGCCCTCGAATCGCAGCGTCGCTTCGAGTGTCGCTTCGGCGGTGGTCGGCACGTCAGCTCCCTTCAGTGCCACAGTCAGGAATGTTGATAGTATGAACATTGGTTGTTTCCGGCCAATGTCGTGGCCGTATCCGTTCGCCGAGAGCTGCCGAGCGGCAGACTCAGAGGATTCAGAAGATTTCGCGGACCACCGATGTACGGCTGACCAGCCGCCCGCCGGCGAAGACCAGCCGCTCGGGACAGGACGCGCCGAGAACCTCCGACACGGTCTGCGCGCGCACAGCCAGCAGATCGGCGACAGCGCCCTCGTGCGGTCCCGCCGCAGGCAGCCCGAGGACCGCCCGAGCTCCCCCGGTGACCGCGTGCAGCGCCTCGTCCGGGGTGAGATGCCCGGCCGTGACCAGCAGGGACGCCGTCTCGAGCGGATCCGCCCGGCCCACGGGGTTGAAGGGGTCCTGGATGTTGTCACCGCCGGCCGCGACCGTCACGCCCGCGTCCAGCAGGGCGCGTACGGCGGTGAGGCCACGCGGGGTGGACGACGGTCGGTCGCGGCCCTGGAGGTAGAGGTTCGTCAGCGGGAGGGTGACCACGCCGATGCCCGCGGCCGCGACTTCCTTGGCCGTGCGGGCCGCTTCGTCCGGCTCCACCACGCCCAGGCTGACGCAGTGACTCGCGGTGACGCCGGAAACGAAGCCGCGCTCCAGCACCGCACGGGCGAGCAGGCGCAGATCCCCCGCCCCCGGGTCGAGGGTCTCGTCGGCGTGCAGGTCCACTCCGACCTGGTGCTCGGCGGCGATGCGCAGGGTGCGCTCCACGGACGCGGCCGGGTCCGCGGACAGGTGGGGGCAGTCGCCCAGCAGGTCCGCGCCGAGGTCGAGCGCCTCGTGCAGCAGCTCGTCCGGGGCGTCGACGTGCAGGACGGCGATCTGGAGCCGCACCCGCCCGCGGAGCTGTCTGCGCAGGTGGAGCAGGGCGCGCAGGCCGCGCAGCGGGTCACCGCCGTAGCCGCCGTCGTCCCTCAGGAGATCCACGTGGGTCCTGACCGCCGTCACGCCGTTCGCACACAGCTCGTCGACCGCCCGCCTGGCGCGCTGGAACACATCCTCCTCGGTGACCCGCGCGGCGTACGCACGCCAGGCGGTGACGGCGGAGGGCAGGTCCCCCGGCAGTGCGCCCGCCAGGTCCCAGGTCAGGGCCTTGTCCAGATGGGCGTGCGGTTCCGCGAGGGCGGGCAGGAGCAGGTATCCGGTCAGGTCGAGCTCGTCGGGACCGGAAGGCAGCAGACCGGGCGGGGCGACCCGCGCGACAAGGCCGCTGTCCGTACTGACCAGGACGTCGCGGACGCCCTCGTCCGGCAGGCGCGCGCCGCGCAGCAGCAGTCGTGACATGTTCAGTGCTCCGTTCCGTGCGGCGCGGTGAGCACCGCGAAACCGTCGAAGTCATGACGGCGTACCGGGACGCCGAACATGTCGGTGGAGGCGAACGGACGAGTACGTCCGTCCCGTACGGCCGCGAACGCATCGGCGACCCGGCCCACGAAGTCCGCCGACTCCCGGTGCCGCAGGTTGTGACCGAGCAGCGCGGTGGCGACGGGCAGCTCGGCCAGGCGGCGCGTCGAGGCGGCGAAGGCGGTCACATCGGCGCCCGGCACATGGGCGAAGAAGGTACCGCTGATCAGCGTGTCCCCGGCCAGCAGCAGCCCGGTCTCCGGCTCCCACAGGCAGACGCCGTCCGGAGAGTGCCCGGGGGTGTGGAGCACCTCGAGGCGCCGGCCGCCCAGGTCGAGGACGTCTCCTTCGCGCAGCAGCCGGGTGGGGCGTACGGCCTCGATCCGCCAGCCGGCCAGGTCGGGAACCGGACGCACCTCTACGCGGGAGTCGGTCAGGAAGAACCCGCCGACGTCCAGGGTGTGGAACTCCTCGTACCGCTTCCGCAGGCCGTGCGCGATGTGCGCGTACGCCTCCAGCCACTCGCGCGGAGCCGGATCTTTGTGCAGTGCGGCGCCGGTGGCGTGTACGGCGATGTCCTCGGCGTACCCGGCCACGGAGGCGTTGCCGCCGCGGTGGTCGAAGTGGTGGTGGGAGTTGACGACGAGCAGCGGCAGCCGGGTCAGCCGTCGTACCCGCTCGCCGATGTCGCCGACCCCCATGCCGGTGTCGTAGAGCAGGGCCAGTTCATCGCCGAGCACGAGGTAGCTGTTGACGTGGCCGGGCTCGGCGATCACGAACGCGGCCGGGCCGGTCTCGGCGACCTGGAACCAGTCGGACCCGCTCACGCGGCACCGAGCGCGTGATAGCGGCGGTCGTGATGCACGAGTGCCGTCGGTCCGCCCGTGCCGGGCACGACGTGCTCGACGGCCGCGACGATCAGCTGGTGGTCCCCCGCCGGGAGGTCGCGCACGACGCGGCAGAGGACCGCGTACGAACTGTGCGCGAGCAGGAGGGGTAGTCCGCCGCGCTCCTCGGCCGACCACTCCAGCTCCGCGAACCGGTCCGCGGAGCGGTCGGCGAAGCGCCGCGAGACGTGCTCGCCGCCGGCGTGCAGGATGTTCAGCGCGAACCTGCGGCTGTCGAGCAGCGAGGTCAGCGTGCGGCCGCGGCGGCCCACTCCGATGGCCACCAGCTGCGGTTCGCGGCTGACGCTCATCACGGCGGTGCTGGTGAAGCCGACCGGGCGCCCGTCGGCCGTCAGGGCGGTGACGACACAGACGCCTCCGGCGAGGGCGGCCATGGCGTCGAGGAAGCCGGAGTCCGGCGGGGAGTCGACGGGACGGTCGGAGGTGGCCGCGGCCATGAGAGCTCCCTATGGGCTGGACGGGACGGGAAAGCACGTACGCCGCGTGCGACGCGATGGACTCGACGGCATCTAGAATGTTCGTGCCATCAACATTGAGCGTAGAGCCCTGGTGTTTCACCGGCGTAAAACCTCTCCCCAGGCCGCCGGGGCCCCGATGGCCCGCCGACCCCGACCCTTTAGGATTCCTGCCATGCCGGCCCAACCCGCCCACAGCACATCGCCCGCCGCCGAGGACGCGGACGCGCCGTTGCGCGCCGAACTCGGCAGCGCGATCCGCCAGTTGCGCAAGGAGCGGGGGCTGACCCTTGTCCAACTCGCCGAGCGCGCCGCGCTCTCCCACCCGTTCCTCAGCCAGCTGGAGCGGGGACTGACCCGGCCGAGCATGCCGTCCCTGCACCGCATCGCCCGCGCCCTCGGCACCACACAGCAGGCACTCATGGCCGCAGCGGTGGTGCCGCAACCCGACGCCTCGGCCGACTCGGCCCACCTGGTGCGCTCGGGCGAGGGCCTGCCCGTGGACAACCCCGGCGGCACGGCGCGCATGCTCGGCGCCCCTGCCTACTCCGTCCACCCCGTGGAGTACACCGGGACCCGGGAGCGGTTCGAGGAGTACTACGACCACCCCGGCGACGAGTTCGTCTACGTCGTTGCCGGGGAGATCGAGATCGACCTGCACACCGGGGACGGACCTCGTCTCCACGTGCTCGGCCCGGGCGACAGCATCTGCTACCCCGGAGGAACTCCCCACCGCTGGCGCGCCGTCGGTGACGGTTCACGGGTGCGGCTCCTCACCGTCCAGAACGCGACGGGCGAAGCCGACCGCCACTCCTGACGCGGACACGAGCAGGCCTGTTCGCAAGCCTGTCCGGCTGCTGCGCAGGGTGGAGCCGCCCGTGGCCGCAGGCTCCGGCGAGCACCTCGGTCCGGGTCACGCCACCCGTCTCCGCACCACCGCGACCGCCGCCCCGGGCGTTGGCCTCCCTGCGGGACCTGGCCGTCGGCGCGCTCCGCCTGGCGGGGCGGGACAGCATCGCCGAGAGCCTGCACCATCACGGCGGGGACATGGCCCGGCCGCTGGCGATCCTCGAACTCACGTGATCATTCCCGGACGATCGCGAGAACGACGGAGCCCTGAACTTCTGGCCGATCGATCGATGCCTGTGAGCATGAGGGAGCCGATCCTGGCCGCGGCCGTAGGAGCTCGCGCTCGATCAGCCGCACCATGGGGCCGCCCTGGTGCGGCCGGTTCCGAAAGGGCCCACCCACATGAGCGGCTCACATATGCGGCCCTCTCGGAACCTGAAGCTCTTGGCGGCAGCCGAACGAAGCCGTACCGCAGGGCCGCCGGAGCCGACCGGGAACGACAATCCGCGTCACGTGGCGCGGGTCAGCAGCGGCATGGCAACCTCGTCGACCAGATACTCGACGAACTCCGCATCCAGGGGCAGGCCGAGCAGAGCGTGGCGCATGAACAGGGCCGGCACACAGAGCTCGTCGATGAATCGCACGTCCTGGCCCGGGGCGAGTTCTCCACGCCGTTCTGCGCGCTCGCAGACAGCCCGGACGGGCGGTACGGCGGGGATCAGCAAGGGGCGCAGCAGCGCCGCGAGCTCAGCGTCATTGCGCATGGTGACGAAAAGACCGCTGATCACGGCGCCTGGCTCGCCCCCCATCCACTGGGCGAGCAACTGGAGGTATGCCAGGAGGTCGCCGCGCAGCGTGCCGGTGTCCGGTACCTGCAGGTCTTCGGCCGGGCGCAAGCTCATGGCCGTGGTCACCAGTTCCGCCTTGGTGGGCCAGTGCCGGTACAGCGTGGCCTTGCTCGTCCTGGCGCGGGTCGCCACTGCCTCGTAGTGCAGTCCCTGGTAACCGGACTCGGCGAGTATCTCGTAGACGGCTCGCAGGATGGTCCGCTCACGGCTTGCCGAGAGCCTCTTGGCAGGCCGGGCGACCGCCGCGGTCGATGCCGCCGGCTCAGACATGGCACCCCCTCGCTCTACAACATGGACAATCTCGGCGCGTGCCCGAACGCTCATCCCACAACGGCGGAGTCGGGCAGTTGTTGCAACAAAGTCGACGCTTTGGACGACTCCTTGATCCTTTACAGGATACGCGGCAGTCGACGCAGCCACCCAACGGCTCCGAGGTCGGGTCACCGCTACTGACCAGGGATGATGCCGGTTCTGGCGGCCAACGGGGCCGGATTCACGTTCTGGCCCCGCTGTGCCGGCAGCTCCGGTGCCGCACCCGGCACCGGAGCTGTTCGCGCGGTCAGCCGAGTCCGTCGGCGCCGACCTGGACAGCGGACTCGTCCAGCAGTGAGCTGCTCACCGGCTGCTGCCGTCCGTCGAGGTCGAGAACCGGGGTCGCCTCCTTGTACCAGGACTCGATCACCGCGTTGCCCCAGAAGTCGCGGCGGCGGTCGTCGTTGACGTTCCACCGGTACGTCTCGTGGTCCGGGTCGCCGGTGTAGTAGTCGGAGGTGTAGATCTCCACCCGGTGGCCGTCGGGATCGCGCAGGTAGACGTAGAAGGCGTTGGAGACACCATGTCGGCCGGGCCCGCGCTCGATGTGCTTCTCCTCGTGCAGCGCGCCGAAGATGTCGGCGGTGCGCAGCACCTGGTGGGACTCGTGGGTGGCGACGCCCAGGTGGTGCAGGCGGGGGCCGGCCCCGCCGGTGAAGGCGACGTCGTGGACGGTCTGTTTGCGGTACATCCAGGCCGCGTACAGCTCGTGCTCGTCACCCTCGATGGTCTCCGAGCAGCCGAAGCCGAGGGACTGGTAGTGGGCGTAGGCGGCGGGGATGTCGGGGGTGCAGATGTTGAAGTGGTCCAGGCGGGCGATCTGGGCGCCGCGGTGGAGGTCGTACCGCTGGATGAGGCGCTCACCCCGCTCGATCTCGTGGAAGAACTCGACCGGGAAGCCGAGCGGGTCGACGACGCGTACGGCGTCCCCGACTCCGACCGCGCCCTCGCCCTTCTTCAACCGCTTGACGGGGCGGCCGAGTTGGCGGAAGAACTTCTCCGCCTTGTCGACGTCCTCGGGGGTGCGGACGCGGTAGGAGATGTGGTCGAGAGCGGCGATCTCGCCCTTGCGCAGCACGAGCGAGTGATGGGTGAGCTCATCCGTCCCGCGCAGGTAGAGGGAGTCGGCATCCTCGTACTGGACGTGGAATCCGAGCATGTCCACCCAGAACCAGCGGGCCCTGGCCAGGTCGGTGACGGCGAGCTGGGCGTAGGCGGAGCGCACGACGTCCGGTGCGGCTGTTCCAGTCATCAGACGGCTCCGAATCGTGGGGTGTGGACGTCACCGAGGGCGACGTGGACGATCTTGGACTCGGTGTAGAAGTCGATGCTGTGGGCGCCGCCTTCCCGGCCGACGCCGGAAGCCTTCACACCACCGAAGGGGGTGCGCAGGTCACGGACGTTGTGCGAGTTGATCCAGACCATGCCGGACTCGACGGCGTGCGCGATGCGGTGGCCGCGCTTGAGGTCCGAGGTCCAGATGTACGCGGCCAGGCCGAACTGGGTGGCGTTGGCCAGCTCGATCGCCTCGGTCTCGTCGTCGAAGGGCGCGACGGCCACGACGGGGCCGAAGATCTCCTCCTGGAAGATCCGGGCGTCACGGGACACGTCGGCGAACACGGTCGGCTGGAGGTAGTTGCCCTCGGTGAGGTGGTCCGGGCGGGCGCCGCCCGCCGCCAGCCGGGCTTCCTTCTTGCCGATCTCGACGTAGTTCAGGACGCGCTCGTAGTGCTCCGTGTGGACCAGCGCGCCCACCTCGGTGGCGGGGTCGGAGGGCAGGCCGACCCTGACACGGTCGGCTCGCTCGGCGAGGCGGCGGGTGAACTCCTCGTACAGCGGGCGCTCGACGAGCACCCGGGAACCCGCCGTGCAGCGTTCGCCGTTGAGCGAGAACACGCCGAAGACCACGGAGTCCAGGGCCGCCTCGACGTCGGCGTCGGCGAAGACGACGACCGGGGACTTGCCGCCCAGCTCCATCGACGTGGTCTTGAGGTGCTCGGCCGAGGAACGGATGATGTGGCGGCCCGTGTCGGTCGAGCCCGTGAAGGAGATCAGCGGCACGTCGGGGTGGTCGACGAGGGCCTGCCCGGCCTCCTCGCCGATGCCGTGGACGATGTTCACGACTCCGGCGGGCACGCCCGCCTCGGCGAAGATCTCCGGCCAGAGCGAGGCCGACAGGGGCGTCCACTCGGCTGGCTTGAGGATGAGCGTGCAACCGGAGGCGAGGGCCGGCGCGAGCTTCCAGCTCTCCAGCATGAACGGGGTGTTCCACGGGGTGATGAGGCCGGCGACCCCGACCGCGGTGCGCACCACGTAGCTGAACTGCTCACCGCCCTGCCGGAAGGCCTCCTCGCCGAGCGCGACGATGACGTCGGCGAAGTAGCGGAAGTTCTCCGCGGCGCGCCGGGCCTGGCCCTTGGCCTGGGTGATCGGCAGACCCGAGTCGTAGGACTCGAACAGGGCGAGGCGGTCGTGGCGGGCCTCGACGGCGTCGGCGATGCGGTACAGGACGCGAGCGCGTTCGCGGTTGGATATCGACGACCAGCCGGGGAAGGCGGCCCGCGCTGCCTCGACGGCACGCTGGACGTCGTCCCGCGCACCACGTGCGGCCTGTGTGTAGGCGGTGTTGGACACCGGGTCGGTGACGTCGAAGGTGCGGCCGTCGGCCGCGTCGACGAGTTCGCCACCGATCCAGTGCCGGATGGTCGAGGGCAGGCCCTCGGGGACGGTGCTCACTTGTCGGCTCCGTTCGCTTGCGTTGCGAGCTGCTGCGTCAGGTCCCCGCCCTCGGCCAGGAGGGTGCGGATGCGGGCCAGGCCCGGGGCGGTGGGCGTGATGAGCGGCGGCCGTACGTGAGGCGAGGCGATCCGTCCCTGCTGGGCGAGGACCCACTTCGCCGGGGCCGGGTTGGTCTCCACGAACAGCAGGTCCACCAGCGGGTGCAGGCGGTAGTGCAGGTCCCGTGCGCCGTCGAAGTCCCCCGACTCCCACAGCTCGTACATCCTGGCCACGGCGGTCGGCGCCAGGTTGGCCACGGCGCTGACGAAGCCCGCGCCGCCCAGGGCGAGCAGCGGCAGGCAGAGGAGTTCGATGCCGGACCACACCAGCAGCGAGCGGCCGCAGGCGTGCAGCACGCGGGAGAAGTGCTCGAAGTCCTTGGTGGTCTCCTTGACTCCGACGAAGTTGTCGAAGTCGGTGAACAGCCGCCTCACCGTCTCGGGGGCGATGTCGACCGCCGTGCGGGAGGGCACGTTGTACGCGACGATCGGCAGGTCCGGGAACTCCCGGGCCACCCTGGCATACCACTCGTACAGCGCCTCCTGGGTGGGGCGCGCGTAGTAGGGGGTGATCACCAGGGCCGCGTCCGCGCCCAGGTCCTGGGCGGCGGCCGTCAGCTCCAGGGTCTCGTTCAGCTTGTGCGAGCCGGTGCCGGGCAGGAAGGGCACCCGGTCGCCGGTCTCCTCGACGGCCGTACGCATGGCGGCGATCCGCTCGGCGACGGTCTGTGCGCTGGGCTCGCCGGTGGAGCCGCCGAGTGAGATGCCGTGCGAACCGGACTCCAGCTGGAAGCGGATCAGGGAGCGCAGGCTGTCGTGGTCGACGGCACCATCGTCGGTGAACGGGGTGACGACCGGGGCGATGGATCCGCGGATGGTGGCGGGATCACTGCGGAACTTCATGCGGTTTCTCCTTGCGACTCTTGCGAAGGGGCCTTGCTGCGGCGCCATTGCTCGAATGGTTCGAGCCAGTCGGGGCCGAGGGGATACAGCCCGTCGACGCTGTGCCCGGCACGCACCTGCTCGGTGATGAAGCGCTCTCGCAGCTCCTGCTGACGGCAGTCGGCGATCAGCTCCTCGGCCAGGTCAGGTGGTACGACCACGACACCGTCCGCGTCACCGACGATCAGGTCGCCCGGCTGCACCAGGGCGCCGCCGCAGGCGATGGGCACGCCCGAGTCCCACGGGACGTGGCGGCGGCCCAGGACGGAGGGGTGCTCCCCGCCGTGGTAGACGGGCAAGCCGAGTTCGGTGACCGCGGCGCTGTCGCGCAGGCCGCCGTCGGTGACGACGCCTGCCGCACCACGCGTCTGGGCGCGCAGCGCGAGGATGTCGCCGAGGGTCCCGGCGGAGGTATCGCGGCGGGCGTCCATGACGAGCACGTGGCCCGGCCTCAGCTCCTCGATCGCCCGCTTCTGGGCGTTCATGCCGTTGCCGTACTTCTTGAAGAGGTCCTCGCGCAGCGGCAGATAGCGCAGGGTGTGCGCGACGCCGACCATGATCCGGTCCGGCAGCGTGGGGCGGACGCCGTCGATGGACATGTGCGGCAGGCCGCGGGCACGGAGCTGCGCGCTGAGGGTGGCGACGGCGACCGAGCGCAGCCCCTCCTCCAACTGCTTGTCCAGCAGGGGCGCAGGAGTCCACGCCGTCCCGTACGCGGCCTCCCGCTCCGCCGGATCGGCCTTGGGCATCGCCCCGTACGGCTCCAGCGCGGGCCCGGCGGCGACGGGATTGCGGAGGCGGCCGGTGGACAGCCCGTTTCCGGTCACCTCGACCTCGACCACATCACCGGGGGCGACCACGGAGGCCCCGGCCGGCGTGCCGGTGAGGATGACGTCCCCCGGCTCCAGGGTGATCTGCCTCGACAGGTCCGCGATCAGCTCGCCGAACGGGAACAGCAGGGTGTCCGTGGTGTCGTCCTGGACCAGTTCGCCGTTGACCCAGGTCTGCAACCGGAGGGCGGCCGGGTCGAGTTGGCGTGCGTCCAGCAGTCGCGGCCCGATCGGCGTGAAGCCGTCTCCGCCCTTGGAGCGGAGGTTGGAGCCGCGGTCGGCGTAGCGCAGGTCGTACACGCCCGCGTCGTTGGCGGCGGTCACCCATCGCACGTACTGCCAGCCGTCCTCGGGCCTCACCCGCTGCGCGCGCGAGCCGATGACGAGGGCGATCTCGCCTTCGAAGCCCAGGAGTTCGCATCCCTCGGGACGGACGAGTGCGTCCTTGGTGCCCGCCAACGACGAGGGTGGCTTGAGGAAGTAGGACGGATGGGCGGGGATCCGGCCGCGCTCCTTGGCGCGGCTTGGGTAGTTGAGATGCAGAGCGATGATCTTCGACGGGGAGTTTCCGAGCGGGTGCGTCATGTCGTCCGTCCGGAATCAGGCGCGGTCGAGGAAGGTCTGGACCCTGGCCTTGTACGGCTCGCGGTCGTAGCTCTTCACGTACGCGCCGGCCATGCGGACGGGGTCACCGAAGAAGTAGTACTCGTACAGGGCCTGGCGGCTGGAGAAGGCGGAGATGCAGGTGTCCCACACCAGGCGGAAGAGCTTCACGCGCTCGGGGCCGGACAGGGTGGCGGACTGCAGGTACGCCTCGATGTCGGCGGCAGCGGGCCCCTGGATGTCGAGTTCGGTCGGGGTGGCCATCAGGCCGGAGGCGCCGAGCTTGCGCAGGATCTGCGGGAAGCGCTGGTAGAGCTTGGGGTAGAGGTTGCGGGCGGCGTTCAGCGGGGCGAAGGCCGGGGTGAGGACCCCGTACTCGTTGACCTCGGCGTCCGCCTCGGCGGCGCGCAGGAAGGCCCGCAGCATCTCCAGCGTGGTGATGATCTCGGCGACGTCCTCCTGGACGTGCTGGAACTGCTCGATGCCGATGGCCTCGGTCAGCAGGGACACCAGTCCGAGGATGTACTCGGTCTTGGCGGTGGTGCGGGTGACGACCTGGTGGGTCATGTGCACCACGGAGGCGGTCTGGGAGTAGAAGCCGTTGCACAGTTCGGCGTCGCCGAGGGCGAAGCAGCGCTCGTACGGCACGTGGACGTCGTCGAAGACGACGACGCAGTCCGACTCCTCGAAGCGGGAGGCGAGGGGGTGGTCGTGCCGGGGGCGGTCGTAGTCCAGCGGTTCGCGGGCGATGTAGCGCAGGCCGGGGGTGTCGTTCGGGATGGCGAAGGCGTACGAGTACGGCTTGTCCTCGGGGGTGCCGCGGAGCACGGTCGAGGGGAAGACGAGCATCTCGTCGGCGAAGGGGGCGATGGTGGCGAGCATGCGCGCTCCGCGGATCACCACGCCGTTGTCGTCCTCCTTCACGATGCGGGCCGCGAGCTTGCCGCCGGCCTGCTGGGTACCGGCCACGGCCCGGTTGACCTGCGGCGGGATCAGCGTGTGCGTGCACAGCAGGTCCTCTTCGCGGGCCTTCTCGTAGTAGCGGCGGATGTTCTCGCCGAAAGCGGGGTTGGCCTGGGCGAACCAGTCGGCGGCCGAGGCGAGCGCCATCAGGGAGCTGTTCATGTAGTCGCCGGTGCGGCCGAGCATGCCGTTGCTGTGGTCGGCCCACACCTTGAACGCCTTGCGGCGCTTGACCAGGTCGTCCGGGGTCTTCGGGGTGAGGAAGGACGTGCCGACCGGCTCACCGGACGTGGGCGAGGTGTAGGTGAGGACGTCCTTGTGCTCGTCCGAGTGCTGGAGGTCGAACAGTTCGGCGTAGGTCTGGACGACGTTGCGGAAGGCGGGGTGGTCCTGGATGCCGCCGGTGACGGTCTCGCCCTGGATGTGGACGGTCGGGCGGGAGGCGGCGAGGCGCTCCAGGTATTCCTTGCCGGTGCGTGCGGCCATGGTGGTTCTCCTGTGAGGTGATCAGCGGGGGGGGCGGTTCAGATGAGGTGTTCGATGCCGTCGGTGGACTCGGCCGCCGTGCCGAAGCGGCTCCAGGCGTAGGTGAGGGCGTCGCCGTCGCGGTGGCCGAGGTCGGTGACGCGGCCGACGAGGAGGGTGTGGTCTCCGCCGTCGTACGCCTGCCATGGCTCGCACTCCACCCATGCCAGGGGGTTCGTGAGGCGGGGCACCCGGGCCGCGGTCGCCCAGCGGGGCTCGGTGGCACCCTGTGCCCCGGCGAACAGCCGGGCCACCGGCTCCTGTTCGGCGCCGAGGATGTTGACGCAGAAGGAGCTGTCGATCAGCTGGTCGTGGCAGCGGGCGCGTCGGGCGACGCTGACGAGCACCAGCGCGGGATCGGCGGAGACCGACGTGAAGGAGTTCATGGTCGCGCCCCGGGGACCGTCCTCGCCCGCGTACGTCACGACGGTGACGCCGGTGGCGAACCGGGACATGCAGGCGCGCAGGGCGCCAGGGCTGGGAGGGGCAAGGGAGCGGGACATGAGGAGGACTCCTTGGGTCGATCGTCGGCTGTGCCCTTTGGCAAAGGGCCGGGGAGGGGGCGGCGCCGGCCCAGCAGGGCTGGGGACGAAGCGGGCAAGATCCTGATCAAAGCATGTAATCAAAGCTTTGATTATTTGGACGGTACCTGTGCCGACCGCTCCTGGGAAGGCCGGAGCGGAGAATTCAGTGGCCGCGGACGATCCACTCCTCCAGATGCGGAGCCTCGGCCCCGATGGTCGTGGTCGCTCCGTGCCCGGTGAGCACCCGGGTGTCCGGCGGCAGGGGCAGGAGTTCGCTGCGGATCGAACGGATGATGGTGGGGAAGTCCGAGAACGACCGTCCGGTGGCCCCCGGGCCGCCGGCGAAGAGCGTGTCGCCGGTGAAGACGGTGCCGAGGTCCGGCGCGTACAGACAGATGGCCCCGGGGCTGTGGCCGGGAGTGTGCAGCACGATGAGTTCCGTACCGGCGACCGTGAGCCGACGCCGGTCGGAAAGGTAACCGTCCGGGGATCTGTCCGGGTGGACGTTCCGCCACAGGATGCGGTCGTCCAGGTGCAGAAGGATCGGCGCACCGGTGCGGGCGGCGAGCGCCGGAGCGGCGTTGATGTGGTCGTTGTGCCCGTGCGTGCACACGATCGCGGTCAGCCGACGCTCGCCGACGGCTGCGGCGATCGGGTCCGCGTCGTGGGAGGCGTCGATGACGAGGGCCTCCTCGTCGTTCCCGACGATCCAGACGTTGTTGTCCACTTCCCACGTACCGCCGTCGAGGGTGAACTCCCCGGTGGTGACGACGTGTTCGACTCGTGCGGCCACTCAGAACACCACCACGGACCGCAGCACCTCACCTGAGTGCATCTTCTCGAAGGCCTTCTCCACCTCGTCGAGGTTGATCGTTTCGGTGACGAAGGCGTCCAGGTCCAGTCGCCCTTGCCGGTACAGGTCGACCAGCATCGGAAAGTCCCTCGAGGGCAGGCAGTCGCCGTACCAGGAGGACTTCAGCGCCCCACCGCGGCCGAAGACGTCCAGCAGCGGCAGCTCCAGCTTCATGTCCGGCGTCGGGACTCCCACCAGCACGACGGTTCCGGCCAGGTCACGGGCGTGGAAGGCCTGCTGGTACGTCTCCGGACGGCCGACGGCATCGATCACCACGTCCGCTCCGTGCCCGCCGGTGAGCTCGCGGATCGCCGTCACGGGGTCGGTGTCGCGGGAGTTGACGGTGTGTGTGGCGCCGAAGGTCTCGGCCAGGGCCAGCTTCCGGTCGTCGATGTCCACCGCGATGATCCTGGCCGCTCCGGCGAGGCGGGCACCGGCGATCGCCGCGTCGCCGACGCCGCCGCAGCCGATCACCGCGACGCTCTGTCCCCTGGTGACCGGTGCGGTGTTGAGCGCGGCTCCCAGCCCGGCCATGAGCCCGCAGCCGAGGAGGCCGGCCGCTTCGGGCCGGACCTGGGGGACTTTCGTGCACTGGCCGGCGGCCACGAGGGTCTTCTCCGCGAAGGCCCCGATACCGAGGGCGGGCGCCAGCTCCGTGCCGTCCTTCAGCGTCATCCTCTGCCGTGCGTTGTGCGTGTCGAAGCAGTACCAGGGCTGCCCGCGCCGACAGGCGCGGCACCGCCCGCACACCGCCCGCCAGTTGAGGATGACGAAATCACCGGGGGCGACGTCGGTGACGTCTTCACCGACCGCTTCGACGACTCCCGCGGCCTCGTGGCCTAGCAGGAAGGGGAAGTCGTCCCCGATGGCGCCCTCCCGGTAGTGCAGGTCGGTGTGGCACACCCCGCAGGCCTGCACCCGCACCAGGGCCTCCCCCGGTCCGGGGTCGGGCACCAGGATGGTCTCCACCGAGACAGGGGCGCCTTTGCTGCGGGCCACGACAGCGCGGACTTCATGAGACATGTCTGTGTTCCTCTGGAAAGTTGAGTGGGTCGCCGACGCGTCGGCTGGGCTACCGGATGCTCCAGGCGCCGCGGAGATCCCGCCGCAGCCGCCCGAACTCCCGTGGGCTGTCGACCGCGAGGACGCCGGAGATCTCGCCGTCGCGCCGGTACACGGCTGCGAAGCTGTCGTCGAACGAGCCCGAGACGAGTTCGAGCACGTCGTCGACGCCGGGTCGGCCGGCGATCTGGAGGTGGACGCCGTACTGGTCCGACCACACATAGGGCAGCGGGTCGTGGACCGGTTGCGCCGTGGGGTCCTGCCCTCGCAACGTGGCCAGCAGCGATCCGGCCGCGATGACCGGCATGTCCCGCGCGTTGGTCCAGTGCTCGATGCGCAGCCGCCCCCCGCGGCAGCGGTACGCGGCCACGTCGCCCGCCGCGACGACCCCGGGCACGGTGGTCCGGCACCACTCGTCCGTGAGAACGCCGTTGTCGCAGGCGACACCGGAACCCGTCAGCCACTCGGTGTTGGGCGCGGCTCCCACGCCGACGACCACCACGTCCGCGAGAAGGGAGCGGCCGTCGGACAGCTCCACCGCTCGCACCCCGTCCTCGCCGACGAGGCCCGTGACACCCACGCCGGTCACCAGAGCGACCCCGTGGTCCGTGTGCAGGCGACCCAGGATGCCGGCGGCATGCGGCCCCAACTGACGTAGCAGCGGCTTTTGTTCGTACTCGACGATGGTCACCTCGTGTCCGAGGGCACGCGCCGAGGAGGCGACCTCCGCGCCGATGAACCCGCCTCCCACCACGACGACCCGGCCGGGCCGGGACAGGTCCTCGCGCAGTCGGTGTGCGTCGTCGAGCGTGCGGAGGGTGTGCACCCCACGCAGCCGCGGCATTCCGGGGAGTGTGCGAGCGCGGGCTCCCGTCGCGATGACCACACCGTCCGCGTGCAGGCCTCGCCCGTCGGCGAGGGTGAGCGCGCGTGAGGCCGGATCGAGAGCGGTGGCGCGGGTACCGAGCAGCCATTCGGCGTCGAGCACGGCACGCAGGTCTTCGTCCGTCAGCGCGATGTCCTGGCTCTCGCACTTGCCCAGCAGCACCTGCTTGGACAACGGAGGCCTGTCATAGGGCTGCGCGGCCTCCTCGCCGACCAGCACGAGACGCCCGTCGTAGCCGTCGGCGCGGAGGGCTTCGGCGGCTCTGACACCGGCCAGCCCGGTGCCGACGACGGCGATCGTGGTCATCGCGCGGTCTCCATGGTCGGAGCCAAGGACGTTGCGTCGACGCACACCATGCCGTCGACGACCTGCACGACATGTGTACGGATGGGCCGCCGCGCGGGCGGGCAGTCGGGCTTGCCGGTGCGCAGGTCGAAACGCGACTCGTGCAACGGGCATTCGATCTCGTGGCCGTCGAGCCAGCCGTCGGACAGCGAGGCGGTCTCGTGGGAGCAGGTGTCGTCGATACAGAAGACACGTTCGCCGACCTTGACGAGTGCCAGCGGAACCGGCACGTCGGGCCTGGCGATCCGGGTGACCACACCGGGGGTGAGGTCCGCGATCGGACAGAGCTGGATCACTGCGCCGCTCCCTTCACGCCCTGGGCGTCGTGACGCATGAGGACCGATTCCGGTCCGCGGAACATCCAGCCGACGAGGTTCGGAGTGCTGGTGACGCGCAGCCCGGTGAGCGCGCCGAACAGTGCGGGCACCGCGGTACGGAGCTGCTCCCGCGCCAGATAGGTGCCGAGGCAGTAGT
The DNA here is from genome assembly GCF_055578365.1 of Streptomyces sp. NPDC033131. Classification (NCBI taxonomy): domain Bacteria; kingdom Bacillati; phylum Actinomycetota; class Actinomycetes; order Kitasatosporales; family Streptomycetaceae; genus Streptomyces; species Streptomyces sp. NPDC033131. The sequence continues at coordinate 108,834 of NZ_JBVIPA010000014.1, read as the reverse complement.
GGGCGCCGAGCGAGAAGGCGAGGTGGTCCGACAGTCCGGGACGGTCGATGTCGAAGGCGTCGGGGGCGGCGAACTTCCGGCCGTCCCGGTTGGCCGACGCGGCGAGCGCGAGCAGCTTGTCCCCGGCCCGCAGGGTCACGTCCCCCACCGTGTGGTCGACGGCGAGCTGGCGCGGGAAGGCTCCGACGGGGGTGAGCCAGCGCATCGTCTCCTCGATGGCCGCGTCGAGGGCCTCGGAGTCGGCCAGCACGCGGTCGCGCAGCTGAGGCTGTTCACACAGCTGCCAGACCAGGGTGGCCAGCGCGTGCCAGGGCTCGTTGAAGCCGCCGGAGATCATCAGACGCACCTGAGTGGCGATCTCCTCGGCCGTCAGCGGTTCGGCGAGCTCGGCGTGCACCATCGCGGAGATCACGGTGTGGTCCGGTAGGGCCGTCACGCGGGCGACTGCCTCGCGGACCAGCTCCCCCACCTCGGCCCTGGCGCGTCCGGCCCGTTCCCAGACCTCCGCGTCGTCGTCGTGGTTGGCCAGGCCCGCGATGAAGGCACGCGACCACTCGACCACCTGCTCGGTGGTCACGTCGGGCAGCCCCGCCGTCCGCGTCAGCGCCTGAGCGGCGAACGGCGCCGCGAAGTCCGTCACCAGGTCGAACTCCGGCTTCTCGGCCAACCGCGCGGCGAGTTCCGTGGCGTGCGAGGTGAGCCCCGCCGACCACTGCTGACGCACGTTGCGGCGCTTCAGCGGGCCGTCCACCGCCGAGCGCAGCCTGCGGTGGGCGTCGCCGTCGGTTCGGATCATGACCAGACCCATGGTGCGTTCGGCGAGGGAGTTCACCTGGTGCGCGGAGAAGATCTCGGGGTGCTCGTCGACGAAGACGACGTCCTCGTAGCGGCTGACGAGCCACAGACCGAGCCCGTCCGACCAGGCCCAGGGCTCGTCGTCCCTGAGTTCGCGGTAGACGGGATACGGGTCGGCGTAGAGGTCCTTGCTGGTGAGATTACGTGCGATGGGCATTGCGGCTCCTCACGTGTCGGCCACATCCGGACAGGGGATGTCGGCCGCATCGGGCTGCAACGACTGTGCGGTACGCCGCCTGAGCACGGAATACCCTGGAAACCAGCAATGCGCCGACAACAACCACAGGAATCCTGAGGTATGGACCATGACGCTCTCACTGCGCCAGCTCCGGTTCTTCGTGGCGGCGGCCGAGGCCGGAACCATCGCGGGCGCCGCGGCACGCGAGCACATCTCCCAGTCGACGATCGCCCTGGCCGTCAGCGAGCTCGAGCGCACCCTCGGCGTCCAGCTGTTCCTACGCCGTCAGGCCAAAGGGCTGACGATCACTCAGGCCGGCCTGGCCGTGCTCGCCGACGCGCGCCCGTTGCTCGCCCACGCGGACGAACTGGTCTCCAGTGCACGCAACCTGGGCGGGGAGCTCTCGGGGAACCTGACGGTCGGCTGCTACACGACCCTGGCCCCGTTCCTGATGCCCGGCGTCCTGGAGGGCTTCGCCACCGAGCATCCGACGGTGCGGCTGAGCTTCGCGGAGGGCACTCAGGTGGAACTGCAGGAGAAACTTCTCGACGGCAGCTGCGAGATGGCCCTGCTGTACGACCTCGACCTGCAGCCGGGCATTCAGCAGGAGACGCTGTACATCACCCGGCCGCATCTGCTCCTGCCCCGCGCACACCCTCTGGCCGGACAGGGGCCGGTGAGCCTGCACGACCTCGCCGACGAACCGATGGTCATGCTCGACAACCCGCCGAGTCGGCACTACTTCACGGAGCTGCTCGCTTCACTCGGCATACGGCCTGTGATCCGGCACACGACGAGCAGCTTCGAGACGGTGCGGTCACTGGTGGCGCGGGGCCTCGGCTACTCACTTCTGATCCAGCGGCCGGCCTCCGGCATCAGCCACGAGGGCGTACCGCTGGCCGAATGCGAGATCCGGGAGGAGGTGCCGGACATGCCCGTGCTGCTCGCCTGGCCCGCCCGCGCCAACCTCACCAGACGCGCCAAGGCGTTCGCCGACTTCTGCCGCCGGGCCCTTGCGGACGGACCGGTACGGCCGGCGGTCGGGGATCGCACGTGATCGGCTTCGGGGGTATCTCGGTGTAGCCACCCTTGCCGAAAAGCGCGCACGGGATTGCGGACGGTGCGGCCGCCACTTAATGTGAGCATGAATCGAAACGATACGTACCGCATCGAAGGGAGTGGGCCGGTCGCCCGACTCGTGCCCACCGGATCCCCCGCGACCTGCTCGGCCTCGCCGTCAATGAGCCCATGCGCGCGAGGAGATGGCGTGTTTCGGCCTGTCGTGCGCCCCCTTCCTCCGGTCGACCGGCTCACCCGCAAGGAGCTTCCCCATGGCCGTGTATCTCACCGACGACGACGTCCGTTCCCTGCTCGACTGGGAGTCCGCGCTGAAGGCTCTGCACGAGGCCTACGCCGCCCCGGTCTCCGAAGCGCACTTCCCCCCGCGGACGATGGCCAGGGGCGAGGAGGAATGGATGCGCACCCTCAGCGGGATACTCCCGAGCAGCGGTGTGATGGGAGCCAAGCTCATCGCCGTGTCGAACGGCAAGCGGCGGGGCGCCTACCTCGTGACGCTGTTCGACCTTGAGACCACGGAGCTCGTCGCCCTGCTGGACGGCCGGTCGATCACGGGCTTCCGTACCGCGGCGACCTCGGCCCTCGCCGTCCGGTACCTGGCACCGCAGAGGCCGCTCTCGGTCGCCGTCATCGGCTCGGGGTTCGAGGCGACGAATCACCTTCGGGCCCTGGCCGCGACGCGGGAGCTCACCTCCGTACGGGTCTACAGTCCGAGCGCGGCGAGCCGAGCCCGGTTCGCCGGGTCGTTCACCGACCTGGCGACCGAGGTGGTCCCCGCCGAGACGCCCGAGGACGCGGTCGACGGCGTGGATCTGGTGCTGTGCGCCGCCCGGTCCCGTGACGAGACGCCCACCGTTCGCGGCGCCTGGCTCAAGGCGGGCACGACCGTCGTGTCCATCGGGTCGACACTGCCCGAGCAGCGTGAACTCGACCCTGTCGCCATCGACCGCGCGGATGTCGTGGTGTGCGACCTTGTCGATGAAGTCGCCCACGAGACCGGCGACTTCATCGCCGCACGGGCCGAGGGCCTGGAGTTCACCGACAAGCTCGTTTCTCTCGCCGACGTGGTCTCCGGTCGCGCACCGGGCCGGACCGGAACCGATGACATCGTGCTCTACAAGTCGGTCGGGTCCGCTCTGCAGGATCTGACCGTGGCGGCGCTGTGCGCGCGTCTCGCGGGCGAACGGGGCGCCGGCGTGTCGCTGGACGCCCGTGTCAGCCGTGCCTTTCAAGAACACTGAACGGACATCAGGCCCTTGAGCCGGGCCACTACGGCCCCCGGGGGTGGTAGCCGCAGAGCAGCCACCCCGGGGGGCGGTCCGAACTCGCCGACGCCGACGCGGCCTCGTGCGTGATGTCACCCGTCTCAGGGGATAGTCCGTAAGACCACGGGGCGCGACTGGGAAAGCACGTTGTGCGGGTCGTACTTACCCTTGGCCGCGAGCAAGGCCGCCCAGGCATCACCGAAGTACCCCTCCCCGTCCCGACGGGTGTAGCCGAACCCCCGATGACGTCGGCCGCTCCGCGGGTACCGCATCCGCCGCCACGAGGTTGCTCGTCGTCCTGCACCGGTGTCGCGGTAACAGGCGGTACTACCGAAGCGGGGACGCCGAGCCGTCGAGCCAGGCCGGCTCGCGCAGGACGCCGGCCTGGGCTCCGAGCGCGGTGACGACGGCTCCGTCAGATCTTCACGCAGACCGGGCGCACGACCGAGGTCAAGCAGCGCCTCTTTGCCGCCATCGCCACATCGCTGGCACGGGTGGGTGTGGCCCCGGCGAGGACGTCTTCATCGGATACGTTGAGAACACCCCCGCCGACTGGTCCTTCGGCTCGGCCGCGCCCAGTACATCGAAGGCGATCTCCGCGCCTCCGCTGTAGCGGCCGCGTCCTGACCACCGACTGCCACCCGCCCGCGGAGCACGCGGCGCTCTGGGGGGCGGTGGCTGCGTGGTGGACGGCGGCGGCCAGGGGCGAGGGTCACGCCAGAGGGCCGCCCAGCAGTTCCGTGACGGTCGTGACGCGGACGAGCGGCCGGTACAGGTCCATGACGTGCAGGGCCTGGGCGTGATAGTCGTCGTCCACGCCCGCGCAGGCGTCGGCGACGACCAGCACCTCCACTCCGGCGTCGGCGGCGGCGAGCGCCGTGGACAGTACGCAGCAGTCTGTGCTGACGCCTGCCAGGACCAGGCGGCCTCCTGGTGCGGCTCGGGCGGCGAGTTCGGGGGTCCACTTGCCGAGAGTGGACGCGTCGAGGACGTCGTGCGCGAGGGGCGCGAACTCGTCCGTCAGCCGCCAGAGCGGGGCGTCGGGCGGTTGGAGCGCGAAGGGCCAGCGGTCGTAGTAGGCGCGCCAGGCGCCGGTGGGCTGCGCGGGGGCGATGAAGCGGGTGAAGGTGACACGCTCGCCGAAGGCCGGCAGCAAGCGTCGTACGCCTGCTGCCGCCTCGGTGTAGCGGGGAGCCGCCCAGGGGCTCGCGGGGTCGGCGAAGACGTCCTGCATGTCGATGACGGCAAGCCAGCCGGTCGTCATACGGTCACCGCCCCCTCCTGTGCGCGGACGCGGTCCCGGCCCAGGGCCGGCGTGCCGAGGAAGCCGCGGGCGGTGGCAGTGGCAGGCAGGGGGAACAGCGGCGGGACGGCGGGCACCTCGCCGTAACGGTCGTCGGGGTGGTGGAGGGACAGCGGTCGGTCCGCTGTCGTGTCGGCTCGGTGTTCCGTCATCGTCGACCTGTCTGTCCTGGTGAGCGGGTGGGTGGGGTGGCGGGAGAGTAGCCGACGCCGCGATCCACGGAGGGGGCGGCAGGGGGTCCAGCGGGAGTGGCTCTCCCCCGCGGCCGGAATCGGCTCAGGCACCGACCTCAGTGACGCGTAACGCGAAGGGGACTGGAAGGGGCGAAGACGGAGAGCGGGATGACCGCCGTCGGGTCGTCCTTCCGTGCGCAGACTCGTTCAGAGGAGTCTAACCAAGAGAAAGTTTGTTTCACAACAGTAGACAGGGGCGTCATGGGACAGCTCCGCGGCTGATCAAGGCCGAGCTTCAGTGCTGGGGGCTGTCCCCGAAGGCCGTCACAGGGAGGAACCGGGTGGGGAGACCTCTTGGGTGTCACGGCCGGATTTCCGCCGTGGAGGGTCCCCGTAAGCCGAAGGGCCGGGTCCGCCTCCGAAGGGGCGGACCCGGCCCTGAGGTTCCGTCAGGACACAGCAGCCGTCGATTCGCTGGAGCCCAGCTCGGACGAACCTCGGGAAGAGCCCCGCACCCACAGCGGCTTCAGCCGGTACGTCAGCAGGTACAGCACCGCGCCCGCTCCGGCCGCGACGAACATGCTCAGGTCGCCCGCCCCCGGATACGCGGCCGAGAAGGGGCCGGTGTAGAAGCTGGACTGCCAGAACGGCACCGAGGCGGCCACCCCGCCTGCCCACGAGACGAAGCCCCAGTCCAGCACCCGGCGGCGGTCGTAGAGCTCGGAAATACGGGCCGGGTCGGAGCGGCCGCCCAGATAGAAGTCGAGGAGCAGCACGGCCGCGAAGGGCGCGATGAAGTACGCGGTCAGGTTGAGGAACACCTTGAACTTGTCCTCCGTGCCCGCCTCGCCCCACAGGCTGATCGCGTAGGCCAGCAGACAGATGACGGTGACCGCCTGGGAGCGGCTGACCGGGATCTTCAGCGTCTGGACGGAGATCGCGCCACCGTAGACGTTGAGGAAGTTCTGCGCGAGGGCGGACAGGCCGACGGCGAGCAGGGCGGGCACGGCGAAGGGGCCGGCCAGTTCGTGCAGGGCGCTGATCGAGTCCGAGCTGGTCGTGCTGCCGCCGACGACCACGCCCAGGATGCCCAGCCAGCAGATGGTGACGAAGTTGCCGAGGCCGGTGTACCAGGCGGTGCGGGTGACGACCTCGGGGGTGTCCGGCAGATAGCGGGAATAGTCCGAGGCGAACGGCGCCCAGGCAACCAGGAAGGACAGGAACCAGCCACCGAAGGTGACCCAGCCGCCGGCGGAGCCGATGTAGCCGGCCGCCTTCGGGTCGGCGTGGAACAGGCTTCCGCCGCGCACGACCGCGACCACGGTGATGAGGAGGAAGAGCGGGGTGAGGACGTAGGTCAGCGCCTTCTGGAGGTAGTTGATCATGTTGTATCCGTAGATCGACACCACCAGCTCGACCGCCGTGAGTACCGCGCCACACAGCCAGAACGGCAGATGTGTCAGCTCGGCGAACGCCTTGCCGCCCAGGATGACGGTGACCGCCGCCCAGCCGATCCCGGCGAACACGTTGATGTATGCCACGGGCAGGAAGTTGCCGAAGAATCCGAGCGGGCCGCGCGCCTGGACCTGCTGCGCCACGCCGAGCCGTACACCCATCCGGGACATAACGGCCATCAGCAGCGAGCCGAGCGCCGCCCCGACGACGATGGCCGTGACGGCGGCGCCGAAGCTCAGCCCGAACCAGGCCGCACTGAAGCCGAGCAGGATGATCGGGAAGTTGAGACCGGCCGCGAACCAGACGAAGAACTGCGAGCTGGGCTTGCCGTGCCGTTCGCTGTCGGGGATGTGGTCGATCCCGAAGGGCTCGATCTTGGTGACCGCGCTGCCGTAGACCGGCGCCGGTGTTCCGTCTGTCATGCGGTGCTCCTGCTCGGGTGGGTCGGGGTCACCACGGCAACGGCGCCGTGTGCGAGATGTCGAAGAAACCGCCGCCGCTGTAGACCAGCGGGGCGAGGTCGTCGTGCCGGGCGGAGACCACCCGGCCGGTGAACACGGTGTGGCTGCCGGCCTCGAGCCGCTGTCCGATCTCGACCTCCAGCTGGGCGCAGGAGCCGTCGATCAGCGGGGCGCCGAAGTCACCGGGGGTCCAGGAGATACGGGCGAACTTGTCGTCGCCCTTGGAGGCGAAGGTCTTCGCCACGTCGAGCTGGTCGGCGGCCAGGATACTGATGCCGAGATGGCTCGACCGGTGCAGTGCGGGATGGGTGCTGGAGCTGTGCTGCACGCAGACCAGGACCATTGGCGGGTCGAGCGAGATGCTGGAGAAGGCGTTGACCGCGAGGCCGCGGGGCGCGCCGTCGTCGTCCGTGGTCACCACGGTGACGCCGGTGATGAACTTGCGGTGCACCCCGCGCACCAGGTCGGCGTCGACGGCGGCCTGCTGGACGGTGGAAATGATCCCGAGCGCCTCCAGGAGCTGCCGGGAGTCGAAGGTCACCCACTCCTCGGCGACCGAGGGCCCCTCGAAGCGGGCGAAGGTCGCGCCGGACACCTCGACCGGTTTCCCGGTGGGCGGCACACCGAGGAAGTCCCCGGTGTGCCGGCCGGCGCTGCGCCAGCGGATCGCCAGCCGGTCGCCGTCCTCGACGATGTCCTCGATCTCGGTCCGCAGGTCGGGGAACGCCTCACGGACAGCCCGGATGGAGTCCTTGAGCTGGTCCCGGTCCTGTGTGACGGACGCGGGCCCGCGGCGGCGGACGTAGGAGGGGCTGAGCAGCTCATCCAGCGCGTCGAGGTGTCCCTGGTCCCAGGCGGCGCGCCAAGCGGAGCGGACACGGGAGCTGCGATCGGCGGCGGCGGGGCGGTCAAGAGTGTGGGTCATGGTGGGTTCCTCAGTCAGCTCTTGTATGGCAGAGGACCGTAGGGAGGGGATGGTTCGGTGTCAACACCTCATCCGGAAAAGCCTGGTGATTACTGCAGTGGCGATCAAATGCACAGGTCAGACTTGTTTCTGAGTAGTTAACCCTTGACGGCACCGATTCCGGACTCCTAGCCTCACTGCCATGGCACAGTGAGAGAGGGAAGGTCACGGGATGCGATTCTCGGCATTCCACAACCTCGGAGCCCCCGGGCGGCTCGGCGAGTACGCCCAAGTGATGGACGAGGCCCGGGAGTTCGCAGTCGCCGCGGAACAGGCCGGCTTCTGGTCCACCTGGTACACCGAGCACCATTTCGGGCACGAGGCGATCGAGATCACGCCGAACCCGGTCCGGATGGGCGCCGACATCGCGGCCCGTACGTCACGTATCCGCATCGGCCAGGCGGCCTCCATCGCCACCTTCTGGCATCCACTGCGGCTGGCGAGGACATCGCGATGCTCGACCAGCTCTCCGGCGGCCGTGTCGAGGTCGGCCTCGGCCGTGGTCTGTACGGCCGCGAGGCACTCAACCTCAGTGCCCTGGCCGACCCGCGCGACCAGGAGCAGAACCGGGCTCTGTACGACGAGACGGTCGAGATCCTGCGCAAGGCGTGGAACGGCGAGTTCTTCTCCCACAAGGGCCGCTTCTACGAGTTCCCGGCCCCCGGCGTGAAGTGGAACTGCCCGCTCTCCCCGGCGACGGACGACTACACGACCGCCGGCCCATCACGAAGATGCAGGTCACTCCCTTCCCCCTGCAGTGTCCGCACCCGCCCCTGTGGCAGGTCATCGACAGCCCCCGCTCCATCCAGGCAGCGGCTGCCGACGGCGTGCAGGGCATGTTCTGGCTCCCGCCGGTGTCGGCCCTCAAGGACCGCTTCGAGCTGTACCGCGCCACGGCGAACATACGCCACGATCCGCTCGCACCACCAGACGATCGAGGTCCGCGTGCCGGACGGCCCGCGCGCGGACGAGATCGTCATCGGCCTGGCGGCCGCGGCGCAGGGGCGGCCGCAGGCCCGGCTGGCGCCGCTGTCGACGGAACGATGACCACGGTGGGCCCGTCGGTGGCGCTGAGCCACGAGGTGCACGGCACCGGTGCCGACCTCGTGCTGCTCCACGGTGTAGGGCTCGAGCGGTCGATGTGGGAACGCTGCCTGCCCGCACTGGCCGAACTGCACCGCGTGAAGGTGGTCGACCTGCGCGGACACGGCACCTCTCCGCCGACGGCTCCCGGGGTGTCCCTGCCGGAGCTGGCGGCTGACGTGGCGGCACCGCTGGAAGGCCCCGCGCACCTCGTGGGCTTCTCTCTCGGCGCCCTGATCGCGCAGCAACTGGCCACCGTGAGGCCCGAGTTGACGGCCTCAGTCACCCTGGTCAGCTCCGTCGCCGGACGATCGCGGGAGGAGCGGCCAGCCGTGGCACGGCGCCGGGAACGGGCCGTGACGGATTTCGAGGCGTCGGCGCTCGCGGCGGTGGAGCGCTGGTTCTCGCCGGCGTGGCGGACCAGGGAGCCCGAGCTGGCCCGGTCGGGTCCTCACCACCCTGCTGAAGAACGACCGCACGTCGTACCTGGCCTGCTCAACGCGGCTGGTTCTACTCCCCCACGGTCTTCACCGGCACGGACAACTCGATGCGCATCCGCCAGGAGGAGATCTTCGGTCCGGTCGCCACGGTCATGCCGTTCGCGTCCGAGGAGGAGGCCCTCGCCATCGCGAACGACTCGATCTACGGTCCGGCCGCGGGCGTGTGGACCCCGGACGTCAAGCGCGTCCACCGCATGGCGGCGCGCCTGGAGGCGGGCACCGTCCGGGCCAACACCTACCGGTCGATGTCGCCGATGTCACCGCGCTCGGGCTTCATGAGCAGCGGCACGGGCGTCGAACACGGCACGGAGGTCATCCGGGAGTACACCCGGCTGAAGAGCGTGTGGGTCAACACGAGCGAGGAACCTGTGGGTGATCACTTCGTCCTGCGGTCATGAGCCGCCTTGCATGGCAGAAGGCAGTGCCGAGGGTGGTTGACGCCGCGCGCCTCTCCACACTACGTTCACGTACCATGCAACAACCCAGTGGACGGGCACGGAAACCGCTGCAGCAGACCAGCATGCAGGCCAGGGTCGCCGAAGAGCTGCGCCAGATGATCATCAGCGGGGAGCTGCCGCCACGTTCCAGCCTGTCCGAGATGGCCCTGTCGGAGACGTTCGGCGTCAGCCGCACACCCATCCGCGAGGCACTCAAACAGTTGCAGATCGAGGGTCTCGTGGAAGTCCGCCCGCGGGTGGGCACGTTCGTCGCCGTGCCGTCGCGGCGCGAGATCACCGAGCTGTTCCAGATGAAGGAACTGCTGGAGGGCGCCGCCGCCCGGCTGCTGGCCTTCCGCGGCAACGTCCCCGAAGTGGCCCGCATCGAGGAGAACATGCGGGAGGCCGACGAGGCCGTCCGCGCGGGCGACGCCGAGCGGTACGCGCAACTGGTCCACGAGTTCCACGACCTGATCGTCATCGGCGCGGACAACTCCAAACTGGAGGCGCATTACCGCACGCTCATGAACCAGCTGGCCTACGAGCGCCTGGTCCGCACCTCGCTCGCCCAGCCCGGCCGACTGAGCGAGTCCGACCACGAGCACCACCGCGTCCTCGACCTCATCCTCGCCAAGGACGGCGACGGCGCGGAACGCGTGATGCGCCAGCACGTCAGCCGCAGCCACCAGGCCCTCATGGCGGGCATGGACGAACGACAGCAGCGGAGTTGAGGATCTGCCGGGGCACACACCCTGCACGGACTGGCGGCGGGCGCGAGCAGCCGGCCCGCGGAGTCGAGCAGCCGGCCGCCGACGAGTGCGGCGCGCCGGCCGCTGACGCATCCGCTGTCCAAGATCAGGCGTGAACTTCAGTCACCGTCAGCCCGTGTCCGACCCGCAACCGCACAGCGGGCGGACAGGACGCCTGTACCCGGTTGCGGCGGTCCTCGCCCCCGCTCGCCGCCGTGTCAACGTCATCTGGGCCCTCCTGCGTGATGGGCGGTGCTACCTGCCGGCGCCGCCCATCGCTTTGGCGGCTTGACGAGCAAAGCAGTACGGGAGGGCATGCGCGCTGAGTCCGGCCAGCCACGCCAGACCGAGAGTGTGTATAGCACTACCGGTTCGTCGCACGCGATGTGGGCGACCCGGTCGATCGTGGACGGCGGCGCGGATGTCGGCTCCCCGCGCAGGACGCTGGCGGCGCAATCCGTCGTCGGCAACGACCGCTCAGCGCGGCGTCAACGGGACCTGCACAAGCCAGACTCCGCAGAGCGGCCGTCCTCCACGCGACATTGTTCGATATTTCGAACGGTGAAGAACGGCCGTACTGCTGTCTCACGAGGACGACAAGATCAGCAGGTCAGGTGCCCCGGCGCAGTTGAAGATCAAGCTCAGGCCCGGTTGCGTCCAGTGAAGAACTCACGGATGGGATCCATGCTCGGCTCCAGGCCGGCGTCCACGAGTCCCTTGCGCAGGGCGGCCATCTGGCTGTCCTGGAGGCGCATCGTCGGCTGGCGGAGCGGGCCGCCGTTGTAGCCCTGAAGCCACCCCTGGAACTTCCAGGCCTGGCGGTTGAGGACCGACCCACCGTGCAGGGTCCCGAACAGTGCGGCCTTGGTCTTGCGGGCCGGGTGCAGCTGCCAGTAGATCTCCGTTGCCTCGTCGTACTTCCCGTCGCGCAGCAGTTGCATGACGCGCGGGATCATCGGGCCGAAGTACTCGTGGTCGCTGGTCGCCGACAACTGAATGGGCATCACCTGCGACAGAGGGATCAGATCGCCCTCGATCGGCACCGATATGACCACCTCGTCGCCGAAGAGCCGGTTGCACTCGACGGCGCTCTGGATGTTGGGGTATCCGCCTTCGGCCTTGATGACCGCGATGTTGGGGATGTCGTCGATCAGACGGCGGATCAGCCGGGTCGGGAGATCGGAGGGGTGGATGCGAGCGCCGAAGTTCCAGATGGTCATCGGGAACAGGATGATCCCGAGGCTCGTGGCCTCGCAGACCGCCTTGGTGTAGTCGTAGATCTCCTGCTCTGACTCCGGGTAGAAGTTGGGCGGGTAGGCCAGCAGCACCAGGTCCGCTCCCGCCGCTTCGGCACCACGGACCGCTTCGAGGTTCTGCTCGAGGTCGTTCCAGCTCGCGTGGTGGACGACGTAGAAGTCGTCGCCGGCCTCGTCCTTGGAGATGCGGAGGAACTCCAGGTACTCGTCGAGGGTGATGCTGATCTCGGAGACACCGAGGGTGCCGATGAAGCCATGTTCCTTGGCGAGGCGGATGTCGTGGCGGACGGCTCGCTCGTTGACGGCCCGCAGGTCGCCGGTGAACGAGGGGATGGTGCAGTTGACCGCGCCGACAAGCTTCTCGCGGGCCCAGTCACGTGCCTCGGCACGGGTGTATGCGGACATGCCTGTCCCTTTCGTTCGTCGTGTGCGTTGAGTCCGTGGAGGTCTACCGGGCACCCGCGCCTTCCCAGGAGAGGTACTTCATCTCCAGGTACTCGTCGATGCCGTGTACCGAGCCCTCACGCCCGAGGCCCGACTGCTTGATGCCGCCGAACGGTGCGACCTCGTTGGAGATCAGCCCCGAGTTGATGCCGACCATGCCCGCCTCGATCGCGGCGGAGACCCGCCAGATCCGCTCGGCGTCGCGGCTGTAGACGTAGGCCGCGAGCCCGTACTCGGTGTCATTGGCCATGCGGATCGCGTCCGCCTCGTCGACGAACCGGATGAGCGGGGTGACCGGACCGAACGTCTCCTCCCGCGTGATCTTCATACCGGGGGCCACGTCGGCGAGCACGGTCGGCTGGAAGAAGAACCCGCCACGTTCGTGGCCCGACCCGCCGCACAGGACGCGTGCGCCGTGGCCGGTGGCATCGGTGATGTGTTCCTGGACCTTGTCGACGGCGGCGGCATCGATGAGCGGCCCCTGCTCCGCGCCGGGTTCAAAACCGTCGCCGACAGTCAACTCGCTGACCCGCTTGGCGAGTTCCTCGGCGAAGCGGTCGTAGACGCCGGCCTGGACGTAGACCCGGTTCGCGCTGATGCAGGCCTGGCCGGTGTTGCGGTACTTGCTCGCGAGGACGCCCTCGACAGCCGCCTCGAGGTCGGCGTCGTCGAAGACCAGGACCGGCGCGTTGCCCCCGAGCTCCATCGAGACCTTCTTCACCGTCTGCGCGCACTCGGTGAGCAGGACGCGTCCCACCTCGGTCGAGCCGGTGAAACTCACCTTGCGCACCGCTGGGTTGCCGGTCAGCTCCGGACCGATCTCACGGGCCTTGCCCAGGACGACGTTGAGGACGCCCGCCGGGACGCCGGCGCGTTCGGCGAGCTCAGCGAGCGCGAGCGCGGTCAGCGGCGTCTGGGCGGCCGGCTTGACGACCATCGTGCATCCGGCGGCGAGGGCCGGAGCGGCCTTGCGCGTGATCATGGCCGCCGGGAAGTTCCAGGGTGTGATGGCGACGCACACGCCGACCGGCTCCTTGAGTACGAGGACGCGGCGTGACGGGTCGGGGGCCGGGAAGATGTCGCCGCGCACGCGCTTGGCTTCCTCGGCGAACCACTCGATGAACGAGGCCGCGTACGCCACCTCGCCACGTGCTTCCGCGAGGGGCTTGCCCTCCTCCAGGGTGATCAGGCGAGCGAGATCCTCCGCATGTTCCGTCACGAGCTCGAACCAACGGCGCAGGACCTGGGCCCGCTGCTTGCCGGACCGGGCGCGCCAGTCCGGGAGCGCGCGGCCGGCCGCCGTGATGGCATCGGCCACCTGGGCCCGGCTCATGGACGGCAGATCCGCGATCGTCGCGCCCGTGGAAGGGTTGTCGACGGAGAACCGCCCGGACTCCCCGTGGCTGACCCAGCGTCCGTCGACATAGGCCGACTCCTGGAAGAGCGACTTCTCGCTGAGGACTTCCGCGGCAGCGGTCTTGGTGCTCATAGAGGCTTTCCTCTTATCCCTGGGACATTCGATACGTTTCGGAATACGGGGCGCGGTACGCGGCAGGGTCCGGCTGGAAGGCGGGCCGGAGGATGATCGGCCGTCCGGCCTACACTCCTGGTGTGAACCACGAGCACCCGGACAACGAGGACCTGCATTTCTGGTCGTTCATCGATCACGCGATCAGCCGCGCGAGCCGTGAGCTCCCAGGCATCGATCCGCTGGCGATGCGGTTGGTGCTCACCCTCCACCGGGCCGCGAACATGCTGGCCTATGACCTGGAATCAACCGTCCACCGGCCCCGCGGATGGTCGTGGCCCGGCTTCCGCGTGCTGTTCGCGATCTGGCTGTCGAGCCCGGTCGAGGCGAAGAAGGTCGCGGAGCTGTCCGGCATGAGTCGCGCGGCCGTGTCGGCGCTGGTGAACACGCTGGAGAGGGACGGCCTCGTCACCAAGGCACGTGCCCCGCACGACGGACGCGCGGTCAACCTCAGCCTCACCGAGAGCGGTCTGCACGCGATCACCACGGCTTTCCAGGCGCACAACGAACGTGAGCAGGAATGGGCGGGCTCGCTCAGCGAGGATGAACTGAGGACGCTGATCGCACTGCTGGAGAAGCTGACCACCCACTCGCTGCGGTTCGAGGTCAAGCAACGGATGTGACGGCTGCTACCTGCAGAGGTTTCGCTGCGCGCCGAGTCCGGTGATCTCGCTGTCCATCACGTCGCCCGCCCGCAGGAAGCGGCCGTAGTGCGAGCCGTTGCCCTGCGGAGAACCAGTGATGATCATGTCGCCCGGCTGCAGCGTCACCCGGTGCGAGATGTACGAGATGAGGGCCGCGATCCCGAAGATCATGTCGTTGGTGTTGCCCTTCTGCATGACCTTGCCGTTGAGCCGGAGCGTGATGTCCAGGTCCTGCGGGTCGGGCACGAAGCGCGCCGGCACGAGGTAGGGGCCCGTGGGGTAGAACGTGGGCTGGTTCTTCGCCCGCATCCAGTCGGTGCCCATCATCGGGATCTCCGGGCGGGGCACCAGGCTGCGCGTCGTCAGGTCGTTGCAGATGGTGTACCCGGCGACGTGCTCCATGGCCTCGTCACGGCTCACCTCGCGTGTCTCGCGCCCGATGACCACGCCCAGCTCGAGTTCCCAGTCATGGTTCTCACCGAGCAAGGGCAGGATCACGTCGTCGTACGGACCGCTGATCGCGGACGGGACGCCCACCCACACGTAGGGCTCGCCGTGCGCGGCACGCTCGTCCATCTCCCGGGCCGCCTGCTCGCGCAACTCCTCCTCGGTGGCGTCCGCCTTTCCCAGGCGGTGCGCCACCGTGATCTGGATGACGTGCTCGCGATAGTTGGCTCCGGCGCCGAAGATCTGGCCCGGTGGCCGGACCGGGGCGAGCACCGTGAGCTCCCCGACCGGCCGCCCTTCGCCCTCGGGTGCGTCGGCCAGCGACTGCAGCGCGTCCAGCGATGCGTCCCAGTCGGCCAGCAGGAGCGACGTGGTCGTGGCCGCGGGCAGGACGGTCCGGGTGTCGTACACCCTGTCGTTCACGACGATGCCGGGGAACGGACCGGACGGCCCGTCGGCGAACGTTCCCAGCGAGAAGGGGGTCTGGCTCATGGTTTCCTCATGCTTTCCGGCGGGTGTGGGCGAACTCCGCGTACTCCTGGAGCAGTGCGCTGTCGTCCACCGCGCCCAGGTCCACGACGTCGTTCAGGGAAGCTCCCTGCAGCAGGCGCTTGACCGGCACCTCGATCTTCTTTCCCGTGCGGGTGTGCGGGATCCCGCGCATGGGCACGACCTCGTCGGGCACGTGCCGCGGTGACAGCTCCTCCCGGATCACCTGGTTGATGCGATGCGCCACCGCTTCGAAGTCGGCGTTCTCCTGGAGGGCGACGAACAGCGGCATGTAGTAGGCGTCCTCGCCCAGTTCGGCGCCCACGACGAGGGCTTCGCGCACCTCGGGCAGCGCCTCGACGACCCGGTAGATGTCCGCGGGACCCATGCGCACGCCCTGCCGGTTCAGGGTGGAGTCCGAGCGGCCGTGGATCACACTGCTGCCGTCGGACTCGAACTCGATGAAGTCCCCGTGCCGCCAGGCTCCGGCATACACCGAGAAGTAGCTCTGCCGATAGCGCCGGCCGTCTGAGTCGTTCCAGAAGCGGAGCGGCATCGAGGGCATCGGTTGCGTGACCACCAGCTCGCCCCGCTCGCCGACCACGGGCTTGCCGTCCTCGTCCCACGCCTCGACGGCAACGCCCAGGGCGGGCGCCTGGATGCGGCCCACGCGGACGGGCAGCGTGGGGGCTCCGCCGACGAAGATCGAGCACACGTCGGTGCCGCCGCTCATGGAAGTCAGCCACACGTCGCCGAGCCGGTCGTAGACCCAGCGGAAACCGTCGGTGGACAGCGGTGATCCGGTCACCTGTACCGTCCGCAGCGCCCCGGTTCCAGGGGCGAGGCCGGCCTTCAGGCAGGCGTGCAGGTAGCCGGCGCTGACACCGAGCGTGTCGACGTCGTGTTCGTCCGCGACGCGGAAGACGCGCCCGAGGTCGGGGCGGACCGGGTTCCCGTCCAGCAGAACGATCGTGGCTCCGACCGCGAGCCCGGAGACCAGCATGTTCCACACCACCCAGCTGGTGCTGGCGACGGTGAGATAGCGATCGCCGGCCCGTAGGTCCGAGTGCAGCCGCAGGACCTTGAGGTGTTCCAGGAGGACACCTCCGTGGCCGTGCACGATGCCCTTGGGTGCCCCGGTGGTACCGGATGAGAACAGCACCCACAGCGGGTGGTCGAAGGGCAGCTCGTCGAACTCCGGCTCGCCTCCTCCCGCGGCGACCGTGCCCCAGAGCGACACGGGGCGGTCCGCCGTGGGCAGGCTTCCGGGGTGGAGGTGATCGACCCAGAGCACGTGCTCCACCGACGGCAGCCGGTCGAGCAGGGTGCGCATCTCGTCCGTGCGTTCGTGCGTCCGTCCGCCGTAGTGGTAGCCGTCCGTGAGCAGCAGCACCTTGGGCTCCAGCTGGGCGAACCGGGAGGTCACCCCGTCCGCGCCGAACTCCGGGGAGCAGACCGACCAGACGGCCCCCACCGCCGCGCAGGCGAGGAGCCCCACGACGGCCTCCGCGCGGTTGGGCAGGACGGCGGCCACCCGGTCGCCGTGGGCCACACCCATCCGGCGCAGCGCGGCGGAGACGGCGGCGACCTGGCTGCGGAGTTCGGCTCGCGAGAGCGTGTGGGACGTGCCGTCGTCGTCCACGACGACGAGCGCCTCGCCCGGGCAGCGGCGCAGCACATGCTCGGCGTAGTTCACGGTACGCCCGGGGAACCACGTACCTCCGGGCATCTCCCGCGGCGCCACCGGACCGGTCGGGGTACCACCGAGTCGTACGTCCTCGAACGCGGCGACGGACTCCCAGAACCGGCCCAGGTCTCGCGTCGACCAGCGCCAGAGGTCAAGGTAGTCGGCACCGCCGTCGTAGTCCTTCAGTCCACGGCGGTAGCGAGCCAGTTCGCTGCCGTCCTGCCGGGCGCTGCTGGGCCTCCACAGAATGTCCTGTGCGGTGCTCATGAGACGGCGGTGTCGACAGGCAGGGCGCCGATGAGGACGAAGGCGATGCGACAGGTCGTGTCACTGCGGTTGGACCAGGAGTGGCTGGTGCCTCTCTGGATGATCACGTCGCCGGCTCTGGCGAGGGTCTCTCCCTCGTCCGTCAGCAGCCATATCTCACCCTCGAGGACAAGGGCGTAGTCCAGGCTGTCGGTGCGGTGGAACCAGAAGTGGCGGCCGCCGACGGTGTGTTGGGCGGCGTCACGGGCGTGCTCGCCGTCGATGTCGTCGAAGAGGGAGTCGGCGGCGGCGTCGGTGTAGGCGCTGTCGGGCGGGAAGCTCGCGATCCGGAAGACGGTTCCTCCGGGCTTGGGGTGCATCGGAACCTGGACGTCGGCGGAGGCCGCGTCCTGGTTGCCGTCGTTGCTGACATCGCCCGGCTCGGTCTGCCAGGGGACGATCGCGCCGAACCCTTTGACGGAGTCGGACACGAAGACGTTGGGAGCCGGGCCGTCGCTGATGACGGTGGAGCGGCCGTCGACGGTGTGGCCGGTGACGATGCGCCGTATCGGCTTGATGGCGTGCGGGTTGGTCATCTTTGTCGGTCCCGTCGTCAGTTCGCCGGCGTACCGAAGGGGTACGGGCGGGGCTCGGGCCACCAGGGGGCCTTGTCCGGCTCGGCGCTCAGTCGGTTGCGCAGGACACCGACGCCTTCCAGTTCAAGTTCGATGACGTCTCCGAGCGACAGCCGCCGGTCGATCTCCAGGCCGGAGCCGTTGGGCAGCGTGCCGGAGCCGATCAGGTCGCCGGGCTGAAGCCTGTCGTTGATGGAGACGTAGGCGAGCATCTCTTCCGGCGTGTAGATCATTCCCTCGGCAGCGGTCTCACTCCAGACCTCACCGTTGACGCGGACAACGCCCTTGAGCCCGTCGATGGAGGGCAGCTCGTCGACGGTCGTGATCCAGGGACCGATGCCGTACGCGTAGTCCTTGCACTTCTGCGGGCCCATGCTCATGGCCATCTCGTAGCCCTGGATGTCGCGCGCGCTGAAGTCGTTGAAGATCGTGACGCCGAACAGGTGGGCGCGTGCGCCGTCGGGGGTCAGATTGCTGCCCGCGGCTCCGACGATGAGGCCCATCTCCAGTTCGTAGTCGACGTATTCGGAGTAGCTCGGGTAGGGGATCTCCTCGTCGTGGCCGTAGACCACTCCGGTGGATCCCTTGAAGTAGCCGGGCGTCTTGAACAGCTGGGGGTTGGGCAGTCCGCCGCCCACCCTCTCGTGGAACCCCTTCATGTGCGCCGGGAAGGTCAGTCCGTCACGGATGACCGGCGGGTCGACGGCCGCCACCCAGGACAGGCCCTCGATCGGCAGGGAGGCGTCATCGGCGGCACCGTCCACGGCCCGGTGCGCGGCGTCGAGGAAGGCCGGCCCGGCGGCGATGGCGGCGGCCATGCTCGACGGGAAGTGGGCCGCGGCCAGTCGGCGGGCCGCGTCCGGCGTCGCACCCTCGGCCTGCCTGCCCAGGGCGTAGGCCCTGGCCAGGTCGATGACCCTGCCCTCGTCGGGCCGCGCGGCGACGATCCTGATCTGGTCGCCGTCGGGAGAAGGTACTGAGATCCGACCGAGCTTCATGTGTACGACTCCTTCATCTATTCGAAACGTTTCGTATCGTATGTCAGACTCGTCCCCTTGTCGATCCTGCGCTGACATTGGGGAATGAGGCCGTGCGTGGGTTAACTTGACTCCGTGGCTGTACGAAGCGAATTGAGTCGTCGCGCGATCCTCGACGCGACCATGGACCTCCTTGTCCGCGACGGCCGGCGCGCCACCACGGTGCAGAAGCTGACCATGGAGGCGATCGCCAAGCGGGCCAAGGTCAGCAAGGCGACGATCTACCGGTGGTGGCCGAACAAGGCCGCGGTCGTCATCGACGCCTTCATGGAGAACCACCTGGCGCACACCCGCATCCCCGAAGGGGTACCGGTGCACGACGCCCTCCTGGCACACCTCAAGTCGCTGATCTCCCGCTACGCCGGCCCGCAGGGCAAGCTGGTCGCCCAGATCATCGCCGAGGGGCAGTACGACCCCGAGACGATGGCCAACTTCCGCGAGCGCTTCTGGCAGGAGCGCGCCGCGGCCGTCGAGAAGCTGATGCGCAGGGGAATCGACGAAGGCGTCTTCCGGTCCGACCTCGATCCGAAGTCGGCCGCCCAGTTGTTCTACGCACCGGTCTACTTCCATCTCCTGTTCGGCGTCAGCCCGCTCGACGACGCGCTCGCGGAACAGCTCGTGGAACTGGGGATCCGCGGTCTGGAAGCCCATCCGTCGCCGGACGGTGAATCCTGAGCCCTCCCCCGGCGGCGCCCCGAGTGCGCCTCAGGCGCCGGCGGGGTCACACCGGTGGCGGGATGAACAATCCCCGGTCCGGGTCGTTGAACATCTCCTTGGACACGAACTCGTTCATCGGGTTGGACGTCCCCCACACGTCCGAGGTCTCCGGGTCGTCGGTGCTGTACAGGTGGGGATGCCAGGTGTCCTCGTCGAGGATCTCCAGCTCCGTGGTGTATTCCATGGTGTTGCCGTTGGGGTCGTGGAAGTACGTGAACGTGTTGTCGCCGGCACGGTGCCGACCGGGCCCCCACACTTTGTGGACTCCGTCGCGCATCAGGCGGCCACTGCCGCGCATGTACTCCTCCAGGCCGCGCATCTCGAACGACGCGTGGTGCAGCGAGACATGGGGGCAGCGGGCGATCGCGATGCTGTGGTGCTGCGGGTTGCAGCGCAGGAACCACATGATCCCGCCGAGCTGGGGGTGCACGTTGGTGTCGGTGAGCCGGAAGTCCAGGTACTTCTCGTAGAAGGCCATCATGCGCTCGGGCTCGGGGGAATTGAGGACGACGTGGGACAGCCGCACCGGGATGTCCTCGCGCTCCTCGACCTTGCGGTGGGTGCGTGCGGCGACCTCCGCGGAGATCTCGACGGTGCGCCCCTCCACGTCGAAGAACCGGAAGCCGTAGCCACCGCCGGGCGTCTGGAGCGTGTCCGGCTCGCTGACCAGCTTCACGCCGTCGGTGGCGAGGCGGGTGGCGAGGCCGTCCACCGCGGCGCGGTCGGCGGCGCCGAAGGAGACCAGGTCGAGGCGCTTGTCCTGGGAGCGGCGGACCCGGACGACGTACTGCTCGGGCGAGCCCTCGGCGGCGAAGTACGTGACATCGCCGTCGGTGCCGGCCTTGGTCAGCCCCCACTGCTGCTCGTAGAAGGCGACCTGCTTGTCGTAGTCCTGCACGGCGATGTCGACGTGCCGAAGGTGGGTGATGGGCTGGTCGTGCATGGTGAACTCCTGGGAGTGAAACAGTGTTTGCACGCGCGCGGGTCAGGCCTGCAGGGTGTTCTCTTGCTGCGGCGGGCTCATCTCGCGCCGGGGTTCCGGGGCGCCTGCGAGAGGCAGGAGTCGGAGCAGTGCTTCGAGCTCTTCGGGGGTGTGTGCCGTCCCGAGCACATAGCGATCGGGACGGACCAGGACCGCGGGGGCCTCGACCGAGGTGAGCAGTTGGCCGACGTGCTGCGGGGAGGTCAGTACGGCCACCTCGGGCTCCGCCTCCAGCGCCTTGCGTACGGGATCGGGCAGCCCGGCCGTCAGTTCGGGCGTGGCCGCGAGCAGGAACCGGCGTCCCACGAGGTCGTCGAGCCGTGTCCCGTCGGACAGCATCGGCTGCATCGAAATACGTCCGGCCTGCGGGTCGGCCGGGCCGGTGTGCACACCCGGGCCCAGGGCAGGTGCCGACGGGTAGCCGTCGGCCGGGTTGGCACGGATGTGAGCATCCCGCCGGGCGGCCATCACGGGATCGGTGGTCTGGACGAGTCCGGCCATCGTCGCCGCCTGCTGGACCCAGTACCTGGCGTGGTCCTTGCGTTCGGACTCGTAGGTGTCCAGCAGGGACTCGGAGGCTCTGCCCCGCGAGACGAGCCGGATCTTCCACACCAGGTTGGCCACGTCACGCAGGCCGGCGCACAGCCCTTGGCCGAACAGCGGAGGCGCCAGGTGAGCGGCGTCGCCCGCGAGGAACACATTGCCGACCCGCCACGACGTGGCCAACCGCGCGCGGAATGTGTAAACGGCGACGCGGTCGGGCTCGAAGTTCTGCGGTGTGAGAACCCCTCGGCTCAACCGGGCGATGCCCGCCGGTGTGGCGATCTCCTCCCGGTCGTCCTCCGGGAGAACTTTGAACTCCATGCGCACCCGGTCACCGGGGAGCCTGATCCAGAGCGCGGGACGGGTGTGCCGGCCGAGGAAGACCATGTCACCCTTGATGCCCGCCGTCCCGCGCAGGTGTCCGTCGACGACGAGCCACGGATCGTCGGTGCCGAGGTTCTCGCCGGATACCCCGAGGGTGCGCCTGACGGTCGAGGTGGCACCGTCACAGGCGATGACCCATCGCGCGGTGAGCGTCTGTGTCGTTCCGTCCGGCGTACGGACGGTGCAGCGGACTGAGCCGTCACCCTGCTGGATGTCCAGCAGCGTAGTACCGAGCCGGAGTTCCACATCGGCGAGCCGCTCGACTTCGGCGCGCAGCAGCGCGTCGATCTCAGGCTGGTGGAACAGGACCTCCGAGTGCCATGCCTGAGGTCCCATCTGCCCCGTGGCATGGGCCACCAGAGTCTCGCCGGCCTCGTTCTCCATGCGGTAGTCGCACATCGGCTTGATCCGGGCGGAGAGTTCCTCCCCCAGCCCCATGGACTGGAAGGAACGCACCGTCTCACCGTCGAAGTGCACGGCCCGCGCCTGTTCCCACAGCTCGGGCTCGCGTTCGATCCCCACGGCCCGTACACCGGCATGGCCCAGCAAAGCAAGGGCCATCACCCCGACGGGTCCACCACCCACAACGATGACTTCGCAGTCCTGTGACACCTGAACTCCATTTGCGGCTCGGGTACTTGGAAGTACCGTTTGATCTCTGCACCCGTACGTCCGCCGGACGACCTGCGCGCTCGGCGTCCGCGGCTCTAGCGGCCCGGCGTGTGTCCTGGCACGGCGGGGCCGTCCACCGCGTCGGTGTCCGCGCCCGCCGGACGGGCGCGGTGCTCCTCATGGCCTGCTCGTCCGGACAGACTGCCCGGAACCGGATGGCTCCCAGCCGACGGCGCCCCGTCCGCCAGGGCGATCTGCGCCCCCCGCCCGCTGAACTTGACGATGACCTCGTCACCGCGGCGCACCGTGACCTCACAGATCACCGAGCGGCCCTGCCAGGAGCGGGTCACCGCTTCGGCGATCAGGTCGTCGCCGAGGTGGCCGGGGCGCCAGAAAGTGATGTCCGCGCTCGCCGTGACGACCGGCGGGCCGAAGCTGTTGACGGCGCAGGCGAAGGTGGTGTCGGCCAAAGCGAACACGAGCCCGCCGTGCACGATCGCGTGCCCGTTGACCATGTCCGGCCGGACCCGCATCCGTGCGCGCGCCCGACCGTCGGCCGCCGACTGGACCTCTATTCCCAGCAGTTCGCAGGTACGGTCCTCGCTGAGCAGATGACGCACGCTCTTCGCCACCTGCCCGTCCGTGACGCACTCCGTGTCATCGCGACGGCCGTCGGGAGTGAACGGGTCGGGCGTCATGGACGCAGCTCCAGACCGAGCGGGCGGCCGTCGTACAGGTCATCGGCACCAGGCGCCCGGTCGGGCATCATGCCGAGCTTGTCGCGCATCGTCAGGACACATTCCAGACCGGCACGAGCCGGAGCCAGTGAAACGGGGCGGGTGCGCAGCGCGGCCCGAGCCGAGGCCGGTCCGTAGCCGCCTCTCGTCAGCACGTCCAGGATCTGTTCGTCCTCAGTGGCGTGCAGCCACTTCCGCGCCGCATCGAGGGCCGTGAGGTAGAGCGAGAGCTTTTCCCGCCCCGCCCCCCGCGTCGTGGGGCCGGCCACAACACCCTGCCCGGGGAAGTCCGGCACCTCGTCCTCGACCGCGAGCAGCGAGACGAACCCCTCCTGTTGCGCCATTTCGTCCAGCGGCGGCCCCAGCCACGCCGCGTCGATCGACCGTGAGCGCAGGGCCTCGAAGCGCTCGCGCACTCCGCCCACCGGCTCGAACTCGTAAGCGCCGGGCGGAAGGCCATGTTGACCGAGGAGATGACGGAGCAGGACGGCGAAGCCGTTGTCCGGCGCGTCGACGCCGAGCGTTGCGCCGCGCAGGTCTTCCAGCCCCCTCACCGAGGGCTGCGCGACCAGGCGGAGCGGCGTCGTCGACTCGATCTGGGCGACGACTCGCAGGTCGCCTCCGCCGGAGTTCCACACGATCAGGTTGTCGATGGCCGTGACGCCCGCATCGACGTCGGCGGTCAGGAGTCGGTCACGCTGGTCCGTCGACGACTCGATCAGCACGGTCTCGACCTCAAGGCCGACATGGGCGAAGAAACCCAGCTCATGGGCAACGACACACACGGGTGGCGGAACGAATACCGCCTGTCGAAAGCACGCCGTCATTGGAGTGCTCCTCTCTGCACGAGGTGGCCTCACACTAGGTCAATCGAAACGGAACGTCTAGGATCGCAGCCGGTAATCTTTTCCTGTGTATGGCACACCGGGGCGCGGGCCCAGGCCCGCAATCATCAGCCTGGATGACCTGGAGAAATAGAGACGCCTACGCCCCCATTCGAAACGGTCCGTACAGTATCTTCTGCGCTGGACAGCCGCCTTCATGCCGGCCTGCCCACACGCACCCGTTCGCCATCCTGAGAGGTGCATGACATGCCTGAAGCCGTCGTAGTCTCTGCCGTCCGCACGCCCATCGGGCGCGCTTTCAAGGGTTCCCTGAAGGATGTCCGCCCCGACGACCTCGCGGTGACGGCGGTCCGCGCGGCCCTCGACCAGCTACCCGGACTGGACCCGACACAGATCGATGACCTGCATCTCGGCTGCGCCGAGCCGAGCGGCGAGCACGGTGCCAACATCGCCCGGCGGGTGGCCGTACAGCTGGGGCTGGACGAGGTGCCCGGCACCACGGTCAACCGTTTCTGCTCGTCCTCCTTGCAGACCGCCCGGATGGCCTTCCACGCCATCAAGGCAGGAGAAGGCCACGTCTTCGTCAGCGCGGGTGTCGAGTGCGTCTCCCGCTACCGGCACTTCGGACCCACCGGAGCGGATGCCGACGACGTCTTGAACCCGGCATTCGATCAGGCCAGGGACCGTACCGCGGAGGACGCGCGAACCAACGGCCTGTGGACCGATCCCCGCTCCGACGGCCTGCTGCCCGACGTGTACATCGGCATGGGGCAGACCGCGGAGAACGTCGCGGGCCTTCTCAAGATCAGCCGCCAGGAGCAGGATCACTACGCCCTGCGCAGCCAGCAGCTGTACGCCGTGGCCGCCGAGTCCGGGTTCCACGCCCGGGAGATCACCCCTGTCCGAAGGCCCGACGGCTCGGTGATCGCGACCGACGACAGCCCGCGCCCCGGCACGACGTACGAGGCCCTGGAAAGTCTCCAGCCCGCCTTCCGGCCGGGCGGCTCGGTCACCGCCGGAAACTCCTGCCCGCTGAACGACGGAGCCGCCGCCGTGGTCATCATGAGCGACGTCAGGGCGCGAGAGCTGGGCATCACTCCCCTGGCCAGGATCGTGGCCACCGGCGTGTCCGGCCTGTCCCCGGAGATCATGGGCCTGGGACCGGTCGAGGCCACACGACGGGCCCTCGCTCACGCCGGCCTGTCGATCGGGGACATCGACCTGTTCGAGA
This sequence comes from Streptomyces sp. NPDC033131, assembly GCF_055578365.1. Lineage (NCBI taxonomy): Bacteria > Bacillati > Actinomycetota > Actinomycetes > Kitasatosporales > Streptomycetaceae > Streptomyces > Streptomyces sp. NPDC033131. The sequence continues at coordinate 83,870 of NZ_JBVIPA010000014.1, read as the reverse complement.
TGAACGAGGCGTTCGCCGTTCAGGTCATCGCCTCTCAACGCGAACTCCGCATCCCGCTGGAAAGGCTCAACATGCACGGTGGGGCCATCGCGCTGGGGCATCCGTTCGGTGCGACCGGCGCCCGCATCATGACCACGTTGATCAACGGTCTGCGTACGCGCGACGCGCGGTGGGGCGTGGAGACCATGTGCGTCGGAGGCGGGCAGGGCATGGCCATGGTGCTCGAACGCCTCAGCTGAATACCCCTCGCGGTCCGGGGGGCGCCTACCAGCTGGAAGGCCTCGGGCAGACGCCCGACGCAAACGGGTGCAGCTTGGCGTACCCGCCCTGGCGACCCGCGTGGAGTTCGCAAGGGCGGGTGCAGCTTGGCGTACCCGCCCTGGCGACCCGCGTGGAGTTCGCAAGGGAGCGCCTGGGGGGACGGACCGACCGGCCCAGTCCCTCCCGGATTCCGGGCGGGACTGGCTCCCCGGGGCAGCCGAGTGGGCTCCGAAAGTCGACTGAAGCGTGATCCGCGCGCAGTCCGCGGCTGCTGGGCCGGCAAGACCACTCCCATGACCGCGGCAGCTACGAGGAGGTGAATCGAGTGGAGGGCAGGGTATTCGGCCCGGCCGACGAGACGGCCGACGGAGCCGCCCCTGAGACAGCGCAGGAGACGAGTTCAGTAGAGCCCGCAGCATCTTCCGGGAAGCGGCAGTGCCGGAGGCGCCCCAGGGATCAGGACCGCCAACGCGATCCCGCGGGTACCCGACGCGCCATCCTCGCGGCGGCCGACGCCGAGTTCGGCACCCTCGGATTGGACGCGGCCCAGGTCGTCCGCATCGCCGAGGCGGCCGGTGTCAGCCACCAGCTGATCACCTACCACTTCGGAGGCAAACGCGGGCTGTACGAGGCACTGAGTGAGCGGCCGCTCGAGGAGTCCATCCAGGTCACTCGGACTCGCAGCTTCGCGGAGGCCGTACGAGGTTCCGTGCACTGGGCATGCGAGAACCCGGCGTGGGTGCACATGCTGACCCGCCAGGACCCCGGCATGCGCCCGCCCGCCGAGGACGCGCGGGTCGCCGAGTTGTTCAAGAGCGTCGAGGACATGTGTGCACGACAGGCGCGCGGTGAATTCCGCGGTGATCTCGACGTCGGAGCCGTGGCCCTCGTCTTCTTCACCGCCTCGATCGCACCGGTGGCCTTCCCGTGGCTCGCCCGTGAACTCACCCAGCAGGACCCAGCCTCACCGGAGTTCATTGACCACTACGCGAAGCAGATGAGCCGGAGCATCTCCGCACGCGCTGAAGCGACGGTCGCCGAGAGGTCGTGAGTGTCGCGCCGGCCCGGTGCCGAGCCCCGGCCGAGACCGGCACCTCGACAGGCAGACACTCCGCGTTCGGTGCGTTTCGCTCACCGGGTGGAGGCCAGAGACGCGACATGCGGACTGCGTGCGCTTCTGACCTCACGTAAGCCTCTCAGGTGTGCGCCGGCCCAGGACGCCGCCGGTCGGCGCGGCTGCCGAACGCCCAAGCCGGCACCGTCAACACGCTGAGCGTCAGACCGAGCACACACACCCCGGTCCAGGCTCCCGTCCCGTATACGGCGCCCGTCAGCCCGGAGCCGACGGCTCCGCCGATGAAGTATGCCGTCATGTAAGCCGAGTTGACACGGCTCAGCGCACCACTGTCCAACTGGTAGATGCGGCTCTGGTTGGCGACCTGGAGTCCTTGCACTGCCAGAGTGAACAGCGCGGCTCCGATGATGACCGGCGCGATGTGGTGGTTCCCGAAGAACAGGACCACCCAGGACAGGGCGAGCAACAGGCAGCTGAGGGTGGTCAGCAGGCCCCCACGTCCCGGTCGGTGAGTGATCCGACCGGTCGGGCCACCAGACTGCCTACGACTCCAAGCAGCCCGAACAATCCGATGGTTCCCATGGAGTAGTGGTAAGGCGATCCGCTCAGCAGCTTGGTCAGGGCCGTCCACAGCACCGAGAACCCGGCGAAGCTGAGACCACCGAGCGCCATCCGCACGCGAAGCACCGGCTCCCGCCTGATGATTCGGAACGTGGAGGCCAGCAGCGCCCCGTAGCCGATCCGCGTGGAGGACGTCACCACCGGCATCCGTAGCCGCAGGACCAGGGCGAGCACCCCCATGGCCACAGCGGCAGCGCCGTAGACCGTGCGCCAGCCGGCGAGATCGGCAAGGTAACCGGCCACGGTGCGCGCCAGCACAGAGCCGAGCAGCAGCCCCGTCGCCATCGTGCCGACGACCCGGCCGCGATGATGCGCCGGCGCAAGTTCGGTGGCGAACGGGACCAGCACCTGCGCGGTCGAGGCGCCTGCTCCGGCGACGGCCGCGGCAGCCAGGAAGAGCGGGGCGGAAGGAGCAATCGCCATCACCGCCAGGGCGACCGCCGTCGTCAGCGACATCAACGGCACGAACTTCGCTCGATCGACGAGGTCACCCAGTGGCAGCAGAAGGAGCAGTCCCACCGCGTAGCCTGCCTGCGTCAGCGTGATGAGGAGTGCGGCCGTGGACGAGGACGTATGCAGCCCGCGCGCGATGGCGTCGAGCAGCGGTTGCCCGTAGTAGAGATTGGCCACGCACAGCCCCGTGGCCGTGGCCAGGAGCCCGGTGACCCCTCGCGTCTTGTGCGACGTGTGCTGTTGAAGCGAGTCGGCCTTGACACCGACAGACATGATTCTCCTTGGAGTTGAGACCGTGGGGCAGTCCCGGCGGCCGGCATGCCACCGTTCGGCGCGCAGGGGGAAGCAGGTCTTCGGACGACGCCGGCCGAATCAGGTGGTCCGTGGGTGCCGCCGCGGTCGACAGACGACCGCGGCGGCACCCACGGCAATCGCTACGGTCCGCCTCCTCGCCGGGGTCTCCGGCGACGGACCTCCGTAGGCAGGGCCGTCCCTACGGTCCCCTCAACCAGGCAACCAGGTGATGGTTCCGTGGGGACGAAACGAGCGTGCCTACCTGCAGACGTTGCGCTGCGACCCGAGGCCGGAGATCTCACTCTCCATCACGTCCCCCGCGCGCAGGAACCGGCCGTAGTGGGAACCATTGCCCTCCGGCGAGCCGGTGATGAGCATGTCGCCCGGCTGCAGGACCAACCGGTGGGAGACGTAGGAGATGAGGGCGGGGATGTCGAAGACCATGTCACCCGTGTTGCCCTTCTGCATGACCTTGCCGTTGAGCCGCAGGGTGATGTCGAGATCGTGCGGGTCGGCCACGAACCGCGCCGGGACGACGTACGGTCCCGTGGGGTAGAAGCCGGGCTGGTTCTTCGACCGCATCCAGTCCGTGCCCATCATGGGGATCTCCGGGCGGGGCACCAGACTGCGCGTGGTGAGGTCGTTGCAGATGGTGTAGCCCGCGACGTAGTCCAGTGCCTCGGCAGGGCTCACCTCTCGCGCCTCGCGACCGATGATCACGCCCAGCTCGAGTTCCCAGTCGTGGTTCTCACCGATGGAGGGCAGGACGATGTCGTCGTAAGGGCCGCTGATGGCTGACGGAACGCCGATCCACACATACGGCTCACCGTTCGCCCGGCGCTCGTCGATCTCCCGGGCGGCCTGCTCGCGCAGCTCCTCCTCGGTGGCGTCCGCCTTTCCCAGGCGGTGCGCCACCGTGATCTGGATGACGTGCTCGCGATAGTTGGCTCCGGCAGCGATGATCTGCCCCGGCAACTGGACCGGGGCCAGCACCCTCAGGTCGCCGAGCGGCAGCCCGGGGCCTACGGGCGCGTCGGCGAGACCCTGCAGCGCATCGAGGGCCGCCTCCCAGTCAGCGAGCAGGTCCCGGGTGGTGGCGGCCTCGGGCAGAACGGCCCGGGTGTCGTGCACCTTGTCATCCAGGACGATGCCGGGGAAGGGGCTGCCGGACGCTTCGGCGAACGTTCCCAGGGAGAAGGGCGTACTGCTCATGGGTGTCCTCAAATTTCTGGTGATGGCGGGCGGACCAGCCGGGCGGGAATCTGCTCGGCGTCATCCGCGGTCCCCGGGGCCACGGCGTCGCTCAGAAGGCCGGCTTGAGCGAGCGGCTGACCGGGAGTTCGGTCTTGTCTTGTGTACTCATGTGCGGGATCCCGTGCGTCAGCCCGACTCACCGGGCATGCGAGGGGATCCCGTCCGGAGTCACCGGCCGTAGAAGGCCGGCGACTTGTCATGGCGGGGCGGGCTGCCGACGCATGGGCAGCCCGCCCTCGTCTCATACGGGGGGTGCGATGAACAGTCCGCGGTCGGGGTCGTTGAACATCTCCCTGGACACGAAGTCGTTCATGGGGTTGGAGGTTCCCCACTGGTCCGAGGTCTCCGGGTCCTCGGTGCTGTAGAGGTGGGGATGCCAGGTGTCCTCGTCCAGCGTCTCCAGCTCCGTGGTGTATTCCATGGTGTTGCCGTTGGGGTCGTGGAAGTACGTGAACGTGTTGTCCCCCGCGCGGTGCCGGCCCGGGCCCCACACCTTGTGGACTCCGTCGCGCATGAGACGGCCGCTGCCGCGCATGTACTCGTCCAGCCCGCGCATCTCGAACGACGCGTGGTGCAGCGAGACATGCGGGCACCGGGCGATCGCCATGCTGTGGTGCTGCGGGTTGCACCGCATGAACCACATGATCCCGCCCAGCTTCGGATGCACATTGGTGTCGGTGAGCCGGAAGTCCAGGTACTTCTCGTAGAAGGCCATCATGCGCTCGGGCTCGGGGGAATTGAGGACGACGTGAGACAGCCGCACCGGGATGTCCTCGCGCTCCTCGACCTTGCGGTGGGTGCGGGCGGCGACCTCGGTGGAGATCTCGACGGTGCGCCCCTCCACGTCGAAGAACCGGAAGCCGTAGCCGCCGCCCGGCGTCTGCAGCGTGTCCGGCGCTCCCACCAGTTTCACGCCGTCCCTGGCCAGTCGCGTGGCCAGAGCGTCCACCGTCTCACGGTCGGCCGCGCCGTACGCCACCAGGTCCAGACGCTTGTCCTGGGAGCGGCGGACACGGATCACGTACTGCTCCGGCGAGCCCTCGGCGGCGAAGTACGTGACGTCACCGTCTGTGCCGACCTTGGTCAGCCCCCACTTCTCCTCGTAGAAAGCGACCTGCTTCTCGTAGTCCTGCACCGCGATGTCCACGTGCCGCAGATGAGTGATCGGTCGATCAGGCATGACGAACTCCATTAGTGACGATGATGAGTGATTACGGGGTTGCGACGATCAGCCCAAGGCCGCCGTCTCCTCGGTCCGAGTCATGTCGCGGTGGGCCTCCCGCTCGAGTCCCAGAGGCAGCATGCGGAGCAGTTCTTCGAGGCTTCGGGCCGTCCGCGCAGTCCCGGCCACGTAGCGGTCGGGACGGACCACGACGGCCGGGGACATCACGGAATGGAGCAGCTCACCGATCTGCTCCGTCGAGGTGAGCACAGTGATTTCGGGCTCGTCCTCCACAACTGCACGGAGGGAGGCGGAAAGCCCGGCCAGCAGTTCGGGCTCGGCGGCGAGCAGGAAGCGATTCCCCACTATGTCGTCGAGACGTGTCCCGTCGTGCAGCAGCGGCTGAATCGAGAGGCGCCCGGCGTGCACGTCGACGTCTCCCGTGTGCGACCCGGGTCCCAGGGCTGGGTCTGCGGGGAAGCCCTTCTCGGGCTCGGCGAGAAAATGAGCATCCCGCTGGGCAGCGACATGAGCGTCGGTGGTCTGCACGAGGTTGGCCATCGTCGCCGCCTCGTTGACCCAGTACCAGGCGTGGGGCCGACGCTCGGACTCGTAGGTGTCGAGCAGGGACTCGGGGGCCCTGCCGCTGGAGACGAGCCGCAGTTTCCACACCAGATTGGTCACGTCCCGCATACCGGCGCACAAACCCTGACCGAACAGGGGCGGCGCCTGGTGGGCGGCATCACCCGCGAGGAACACGTTGCCAACCCGCCACCTCTCCGCAACGCGGGCGCGGAAGGTGTAGATCGAGCGACGATCCGGGGTGAAGTTCTCAGGTGTGAGGACGCCCTTGCTGAGCCGGGCAATCCCCTCGGGCGTGATGATCTCGTCCGGATCGTCGCCCGGCAGTACTTTGAGCTCGATGCGCGCACGGTCGCCGGGCAGCCTGAGCCACAGCGCGGGCCTCGTGTGCCGGCCCAGAAGCACCATGTCGCCCTCGATGTCCGCGGTCCCGTGCAGGTGCCCATCGGCCACTAGCCACGGGTCGTCGACGCCGAGGTTCTCGACGGGGATGCCGAGCGCCTCCCTGACCGTGGAGTTGGCACCGTCGCAGGCCACCACCCAGCGCGCGGTGATCGTCTGCCGCCCTCCCTCGGTCGTCCGGACATGGCAGTGGACGCCTTCCCCGTCCTCCTCGATCTCCTCGAGCGTCGTCCCGAGGCGGAGATCCACACCAGGGAGCCGGTCGACCTCGGCGCGCAGCAGCGCGTCGATCTCCGGCTGATGGAACAGGTTCTCGCCGTGCCACGCCTGCGATCCCCACTGTCCGGTCACGAAGGACAAGAGGGTGTCCCCGGCCTCGTTCTCCATCCGGTAATGGCGCATCGGACTTGTCACAGCGGACACCTGAGACGCAAGGCCGATGGGCTGGAAGGAGCGCATCGCCTCGGCATCGAAGTGCACGGCCCGGGCCTGCTTCCACATTTCGGGCCACATCTCGATACCCACGGCCCGCACGCCGGCATGGCCCAACTCGGCCAGCATCTTCACCCCGATGGGGCCACCGCCGACGACCAGGACTTCGCAGTCTTGGGACACCAAATTTCCCCTGATTCTCTCTGGTACTTGTTGGAAGTACCGCTCTTACTTGGGCACTCCGCAGGCCTGTGCCGAACCTTCCGGCCACCCCGGCTGTGCGCTCCTGTTGGCCCGGAGTCAGCCCCGGCGTGAGCGGGTGACGAAACCCGCGTCACCGCCCGGCCTTCTCCTCTGCGCGGGCTCGTGTGCTGGGCGGGGCAGTGGACGTCGGGGGTGGGCAGTGCGGGCCGATGTCACGGCCGCAACTCCGCGCCAAGAGGCCCGTCGGCGTACAGATCCCCGGCGCCCGGTACGGGCTGCGGCAGCAGGCCGAGCCCGTCGCGCATAGACAGGATCCGCTCCAGACCCGCACGCGCGGGAACCAACGACTCCGGACGCGTCCGCAACGCCGCCCGCGCCGAAGCCGGCCCGTGACCACCCTTCGCCATCAGGTCCGTCACTTGCTCGTGCGAGGCATCGCGGAGCCACTGCCGTGCGGCTTCCAACGCCGCCAAATACCGCACAAGCCCGTCGCCGTGCGCCTTCAACACCCCTGGGCCGGCTACGACACCCTGCCCGGGAAAGTCCGGCACCTCCGCCTCCACAGAGGCCAGCGACACGAAGCCCTCCCCCGTCGCCTGCTCATCCAGGGGCGGCCCGGGCAATGTCGCATCGATCGACCCCGCACGCAGCGCCTCCCACCGCTCACGCACCCCACCCACCGGCAGCAACGTGTAGTCGGCGGTCGACAGACCACGCCGAGCGAGCAGATGACGCAACACCACGGCGAACCCGTTGTTCACGGCATCGACGCCCAGCACCGCACCCCGCAGCCCCAGCACCGGTCACCGAGGGCCGGGCAACCAGCTCAAGAGGTGTTGTCGACTCCACCTGGGCCACGATCCGAAGATCCCCGCCGTCGGCGTTCCAGACCAAGAGGTTGTCCATGGCTGTGACGCCTACGTCGACGTTCCCACTCAGCAACCGGTCTCTCTGATCCGCCGACGACTCGACGAGCACCGTCTCGACGTCCACACCCATATCGGCGTAGATCCCCAGCTCGTCAGCTACGACACAGACGGAAGGCGGAACGAACACCGCCTGTCGAAGGCACACCGTCATCGGGCGCCCTCCTTCCTACGAAAGGCAAAGCAACACTACATGCGAAACGATACGTTTCGCATCTCATACGCTCCACCCGGCCCCCTCGCGCAGCAAAGATCCAGTCGCACCATCCCTGACGGAGTGACACCAGCCGCAGGCCTCCCTCGGGCCATACGAACCGTTCGGGCTGAGGAAACAGTGGAGCGCGAAATGCTCAAGAGCACGAAGGGTCACGCCTGCATGGATCGCTCGAACCGCGACGGTCGGCACGGACACCCCCGGGAGCAACCGCCTGACCGGCGTCAAAGATTCGATACGTGTCGTATCCTTTTGCACGAGCATGCCAGTCGCGCTGGCATGGGGATTGCGGTCGCGCCCGAGGTGAATTTCTACTGTGGCTGTACGAAGCGAATCGAGCCGTCGTGCGATCCTCGACGCGACCATGGACCTGCTGGTCCGTGATGGACGGCGTGCCATCACGGTGCAGAAACTGACCATGGAGGCGATCGCCAAGCGGGCCAAGGTCAGCAAGGCGACGATCTACCGGTGGTGGCCCAGCAAGGCCGCCGTGGTCATCGACGCCTTCATGGAGAACCACCTGGCGCACACCCGCATCCCCGAAGGGGTGCCGGTGCGCGACGCCCTCCTGACGCACCTCAAGTCGCTGATCACTCACTACGCCGGCCCGCAGGGCAGACTCGTCGCCCAGCTTGTCGCCGAAGGCCAGTACGACTCCGAGACGATGGCCAGCTTCCGCGCCAGGTTCTGGAACGAGCGTGCCGCGGCTGTTGAGAAACTGATGCTCCGGGGCATCGAGGAAGGCGTCTTCCGCCCGGACCTGGACCCGAGCGCGGCAGCCCAGTTGTTCTACGCTCCGGTCTACCTGCATCTGCTCTTCGGGATCAGCCCGCTCGACAACGCGCTCGCCGAACAACTCGTCGACTTGGGGATCCGAGATCTGCAGCCCGTTCAGTCCAGGACGGAAGGGCCCGCGTTCCCCGCACGCCCGCCCCACGCCGCACCGCGCAGCCCGTCCTTGTGTGCTCCTGACTGATCTGAGGTCTCGACGCCAGCTCGATCAGGGTGCGGGCACCCGTCGCCGCGGCGATCTCCCCGGAGCGGGCGACCTGGCGGTCGACTTCGCGGCGGGAGAGGAGCTGCGCACCGAGGTGTCGGCCAAGTCTCGCAAGGAGGGTGTGCGCGCCGAACTGTCCGCGGCGGGCCCGGATCTCGCCCACTGGCGGACGGACCGGGAGGGCCGGTTCGCGCTGTCGCTGAGCGTGGCGCGGTGACGGCGTGCCGCGGGCCGTCTCGCGCTCCGCCACGGCTTGGGGCACGGTGGAGTGACGCGCGCCCGGACGCACACGGACGCGCCCGGCACAGGTGACACCGCCGTCACCGCGGAGAGGAGCCCCGCATGTCGAACCACACCTACCGGGTTACGGAGATCGTCGGTACCTCGCCCGAGGGAGTCGACCAGGCCGTCCGCAACGGCATCTCCCGTGCCTCGCAGACCCTCCGCAACCTCGACTGGTTCGAGATCACCCAGGTGCGGGGCCAGATCGAGGACGGGCAGGTCGCGCACTGGCAGGTCGGCCTGAAGGTCGGCTTCCGCCTGGAGGAGTAGGACTGACGGCCCGGTGTCCCGTCGGGGCCTCAGGTCCGCCCCTCCCCCTCCTGCGCCACCTTCAGCGCGGCCGAGTCGGCCGCCCAGCGTGCCCGTACGACGGTGAATCCCGCCCGTTCGGCGTCCTGGCACACCAGCTCGTCGTCGTCCACGAGCACCCGGATCTCACGGGTGCGGGCGAGCCGGCCGAGGATCTCCAGCTTGGTGTGCCGGGCGGGCCGGCGGTCGTTGTTGCGTCTCATGTACACGCGCCCCTCGGGCAGCTTGTGCGCGGCGAGCCAGTCGAGCGTGTCCCTCCGGCAGCGCTCGGGCCGCCCGGTGAGGTAGACGACCTCGCACTCCCGGGCGCTCTCCAGGACCAGTGCGATGCCCGCGGCGAGGGGCGGATCCTGTGGCGCGGCCGCGAAGAAGGCGTCCCAGTCGCGGGGTTTGCTCTCCAGGAACCGCTGCCGGTGGGCCGTGTCGGCGAGGGTGTTGTCCAGATCGAACACGGCGAGCGGGCGTGTGCTGCTGTCGGTCACACCGTTCACCCTAGACGGATCCCGCACCCCGGCAACCTTCGCGCCCTGTGCGGCCACTGCTGTGCGACATGGCATGCACGGCAAAGGCGGGAGACCTCATGCGCAACACGTCTGTCTGGACGGCGGCACTGGTGAGCGCGGCGCTGCTGACGGGATTAGGGCCGGTGGGCGAGGCGTCCGCCGCCGCGGCGACCCTGATCGTGGCCCCGGGCGGCAGCGACTCCGCGCCGGGGACCCTCGCCCAGCCGCTCCGTACGATCCAGCGGGCCGTCGACCTGGCCAAGCCCGGCGACACCATCGCCGTACGCGGCGGCACCTACGCCCTCACCGACAACATCACCATCACCACCTCGGGCACCGCGTCCCTGCCCATCACGCTGGGCGCCTATCAGGGCGAGCGGGTCGTCATCGACGGCGATCGGCTGCCCGCGAGCCACACCCCCGTCGGCGGGAGCATCGCGCGCGCCGATCGCGGGGCGATCCACCAGGAGGCGTCCTACTGGCGGATCTCGGACCTGGAGATCGTGAACGGCCCGTACGGGGTGTACTGCGACGGCTGCAACGGCAATGTCTTCGCGCGCCTGAAGACCCACGACAACTACGAGTCCGGCTTCCAGCTCCAGGGCGCCTCCAGCAACAACCAGATCCTGAACCTTGACAGTTACGCCAACCGCGACCCGCGCAAGAACGGCGAGAGCGCGGACGGTCTCGCCATCAAGGAGGGCACCGGCACGGGCAACGTGGTGCGCGGCGCCCGCCTGTGGAACAACGTCGACGACGGCTTCGACAACTGGAAGTTCACCTCGCCGGTCGTGGTCGAGAACACGGTCGCGTACGGCAACGGCTTCAACCGCTGGGGTTTCCCGGATTTCGCGGGCGACGGCAACGGCTTCAAGCTCGGCGGCGGCAGCCCGGCCCCGGCAGTGGCGCACATCCTCCGCAACAGCGTCTCGTTCAAGAACGCGGCGCACGGCATCACGGACAACAGCAACGCCGGCGCCCTCGCCCTGACCCGCAACTCCACCCACGGCAACGCGGGGACGGGCTTCGACGTCGACGTCTCGGGCGGCAAGGCCGTCCTCACCGCCAACCTCTCGGTGGCCGACGCACGTGCCGTGGCGCTCGGCTCGGCGACCGTGTCCAGCGGTAACTCCTGGAACGTGGGCGGTACCTGGAACGCGGCCTCGGTCCTGAGCACGGATTCGGCTCCCCTCACGGGCGCGCGGGCGGCGGACGGTTCCCTGCCGTCGGCACCGTCGTTCCTCGTCCCGCGGAGCGGGGCGGCCATCGGGGCGCGGTTCTGACGCCAAGGGCACCCCGGCGGCCCCGGGTGATCACCGAAGGCCGCATGCTTGTCCCATGCCTTCGACGCCCCGTACGCGCCTGACCGGCTCCGGATCCGGTTCCTGCACCCTCGTCGTCTGCCGGGGCTGCTGCTGCGGAAACGCCCGCAAGCAGCCCGGCACCGACCCGGCGTGGCAGCTGGAGCTGCTGCGCGCCGGAGCGGCCGAGCACGGCTTCCAGGTGCGTACGACCGACTGCCTGGGCCCCTGCGACCAGGCCAACGTCATCGTGGTCCGCCCCTCGGCCGCCGGACGCCGGGCCGGAGGGCGGGCCGTCTGGATCGGGTTCGTCATGGACGACGACAGCACCGAGGAGGTCGTGCGGTGGGCCGCCGCCGGCGGACCCGGCGTGGCCGAGCCGCCGCTCACGCTGGAGATGCAGTTCATCCGGCCACCGCGGGACGCACGCGTGCGGTCGCGGCGCTGACATCCCTCGACTGTTAATGGAATCCATTTTCATGTAGCGTCCTCGGTGCTCACCCCACCGAGGAGGACCGTCATGGCCGTACCCAAGCGGAAGATGTCCCGCAGCAACACCCGCCACCGCCGCGCGCAGTGGAAGGCCGCCACGCCCACGCTGGTGCCCGCCACGATCGACGGCGTGCGTCACCTCGTACCGCAGAACCTGGTCAAGGCGTACGAGCGCGGGCTGCTGCGCCCCGAGGGCTGAGGCCGGTGTCGCACGACCTGCTGCCCGTCACCGTGCTGTCCGGGTTCCTCGGCGCGGGCAAGACCACGCTCCTCAACCACGTGCTCACCAATCGGCAGGGCCTGCGCGTCGCCGTCATCGTGAACGACATGAGCGAGGTCAACATCGACGCGGCCCTGGTGCGCGGCGGTCAGGCGGCCCTCTCGCGGACCGAGGAACGCCTGGTCGAGATGACCAACGGCTGCATCTGCTGCACCCTGCGCGACGACCTGCTGGAGGAGGTCGACCGGCTGGCCCGCGAGGGCCGCTTCGACCACCTGCTGATCGAGTCCAGCGGAATCTCCGAACCCATGCCGGTGGCGGCCACCTTCGCCTTCGCCCGCGACGACGGCGCCACCCTCGGGGAGGTCGCCCGCCTGGACACGATGGTCACGGTCGTGGACGCGGCGGGCTTCCTGCCCGAGCTGGCGGCCGGCGACGAACTCGCCGAGCGCGGACTCGCCCCCTTCGAGGACGACGAGCGCACGGTCAGCGACCTGCTGGTGGACCAGGTCGAGTTCGCCGACGTCATCGTGCTCAACAAGCTCGACCTCGTCGACGAGGAGTCCGCGGCCCGGCTCAGGGCGGCGCTCGGCCGCCTCAACCCGGTCGCCCGGATCGTCCCGGCCACAAACGGGCGGGTCGGCCTGGAGGAGGTTCTGGGCACCGGCCTGTTCGACCTGGAGCGGGCCCAGCAGGCGCCGGGCTGGGTGCGGGAGCTCAACGGCGAGCACGTGCCGGAGACCGAGGAGTACGGGGTGTCCTCCACCGTCTTCCGCTCCGAACTCCCCTTCCACCCCGCCCGGTTGTGGGACTTCGTGGTCGAGGAGCTGGACAGCGGCACGTACGGGAGGATCCTGCGGTCGAAGGGCTTCTTCACCCTGTCCAGCCGCCCGCACGTGACGGGCCTGTGGTCGCAGGCCGGCTCGGTGGCCCGGTTCGAGCCGTCGGCCGCCCGCGACCACGACGCCCCCCACTCGCAGGAACTGGTCTTCATCGGCACCCGGTTGGACGCCGACGCGCTCCGGGCCGCCCTCACCGGCTGCCTCCTGCGCCCGGCCGAACCCGCCCCCCAGGCGGATCCGTTCCCCGCCTGGGACACCTACGGCATCGACGAGGCCTGCGACCACTCCGAGGCGTAGAGGAGGCCGCGCACTCTGCGCAGCCACGCCTCGACGGCCGCCTCCCCGGGCTGCTCGGGCAGCACGGTGGGCGTCTCGTCGAAGGCCGCCTCGTAGTGCCGGAGCAGGGGCATCGCGGCCGACGGGTCGGCGGCGACGCGCTCGCCGAAGGCGTGGTACTCCTCGGGATCCTCGACGCGGATCTCCAGTCGGCCGGTCGTGTACAGCAGGAGGCCCTGGTGGCACAGCCTCTTCAGATGCCGGGCGTGCTTCGCGGTGCGCCTGCGGGTGTCCGCGGAGAACGAGCCGTCGCCGCGGCTCTCCAGCCGCCGGAACTGCTGGGTGGCGTAGCCGAGGTAGGCGTCCCGGACGCGCTTGGCGCTCAGGAACGACGTGCGGATGCCGATCAGTTCCTCGCCGAGGGGGGTGCGGACCTCGTACAGGTCGTCCGGGAGCCACACCAGCTCCATGGCCGTCGGGTTGCCGCCCAGGGCGAGCCGGCACCACTTGGCGGCCTCGTGCAGGGTGCGGTCCGGTGCCGTGGTGACGTGGGACTCCTTCGGCCCGCGCAGACCGTGCAGCTCCACGGTGGGTGCGGCGAAGAGGCCGAGCCGGTCGACGTCGGAACCGGCGTGGGCGAGGCCGTACGCGGTGGAACCGACGATGCCGGACAGTAGGATGTTCGGGACGGTCACGGTCGGCCGCCTTTCGGAGTGCGTGGCTGTGCGGACGAGCGGCCGCCGCGGAGACGTCTCCATTGTGCTGACCTGCGAGGGCGTGGTCATCCGGATTTCCGGGGACCGGCGGACCATGTGAGGGCAATCCCCCGAGCCCTCCCTCGCCGCCCCGCACCACTGCCGGGACGGAGCAGTCGCCGGCCGCGCTCAGTCGTCGCGGTCCACCCACTCCAAAGCCATCGCGCGGACAACGTCGAGAGCCGAGGTATCGGCGTCGATATCGTCGTACGCGGCGGCGAGCTGGAGAAAAGCGGCCGCGAATCCGCCGGTCAGCAGGGCGATCCGGTCCTGTGCCCTGCCCAGGGTGATCGCCGCGGCCTCCTCCGCCGAGACCTCCGTGGGCAACTCCCCGTCAAGACGGGCGAGCTCGTCCATCAGCAGCGACAACCGGTCCGGCTCACCGTCCCACGGCTCCTCGGGCATCAGGGTCAGCGCCAGGATTCCCGCGACCAGCCGCCAGATATCGCTCTTCTTCATGCACAGCATGGTGCCCGACCCGCCCGCTCGTGCCGCACCGGGCCTACCACTGCTGCGACACGCAACCGCAGACGGGCACCGCGGCTCGTGGGAAACCGGCCGTAGCCGCCCGCATCGGAATATTGACGGCCTCGTACGGCGTCAGAACAACGTGCTCCGACAGGCACGCGACCGCGGGCCGGACGATCCGTTCGCTCGAGCCCTGCGGCGGAACCACGGACAACCGGAGGCCGAGGGAACGCGAGCGCAGCGGCGTTCGCCCTGGTGACGGAGAAGTTCCAGCCGCGGCGACAGCTCACGCGGATCATGGAAACCGCAGAGGAGATCAGCAAGGTGACCGCCGAGTCGACGAAGTCCAGTCCCACCGGAGAAACCATGGCGAGCCGGCAGGATCGCGACGCTCGACAGGGCCAGGGCCCTCGTACGGAAGCGGCCCGCTTCTCCGTCCTCGACCGTTCCCGCACCCGGGAGGGCCACACGGACGCCGAGGCGCTGCGCGACACCGTGCGGCTGGCGCGGGAGCTGGAGGGGCTCGGCTATCACCGCTTCTGGGTGTCGGAGCATCACGGGGTGCCCGGGGTCGCCGGTTCGGCGCCGACCGTGCTGGCCGCCGCCGTGGCCGCCGCGACGCGGACGATCCGGGTCGGCACCGGCGGCGTGATGCTGCCCAACCACCAACCGCTCGTCGTGGCCGAGCAGTTCGGCGTGCTGGAGTCCCTCTTCCCCGGGCGCATCGACATGGGGCTCGGCCGCTCGGTGGGCTTCACGGACGGGGTGCGCAAGGCGCTCGGACGGGACAAGGACGTCGCCGAGGACTTCGCGGGGCAGCTGGAGGAGCTGCTCGGCTGGTTCCGCGGCACGTCCCCGACGGGCGTGCGCGCGCGGCCCTCGGAGGGCCTGACCGTGCCGCCGTTCGTGCTGGCCATGGGCGAGGGCGCGACGATCGCGGCCCGTGCCGGACTGCCGATGGTGATCGGCGACCTGCGCAACCGCGAGAAGATGCGGCGCGGCATCGACCACTACCGCACCCACTTCCGCCCCTCGCCGTGGGCGCCGGAGCCGTACGTCGTCGTCTCCGGCACGATCGCGGTGGCCGCCACCCCGCAGGAGGCCCGGCGGCTGCTGGTCCCCGAGGCCTGGTCGATGGCGTACTCGCGCACGCACGGCACCTTCCCGCCCCTGCCGCCGGCCGAGCACGTGGAGGCGTTGACGATGAGCGCCAAGGAGCGCGGCCTGTACGAGTCGGGGCTCGCCGGGCACCTCGCCGGCACCGAGGAACAGGTCGCGCACGAGCTGGCGACCCTGCTGAAGGAGACGGGAGCCCAGGAGGTGCTGGTGACCACCAGCACGTACGACCGCGAGGCCCTGCTCGACTCCTACCGCCGGCTGGCCCGGATCATCACCGGTGCCCCGCTCGCATAGAATCGCGGCCCGGCGGACACCGAGGCGCTGCTGACGGTGCTGGCGCGGCTGAAGGCGGCCGGGAACTCGGTGTTCGTGGTGGAGCACCACCTCGACGTCATGCGCGGCGCCGACTGGCTCGTGGACGTGGGACCACTGGCCGGTGAGCACGGCGGGCGGGTGCTGCACAGCGGGCCGGTGGCCGAGCTGGCGGGTGTCACCGAGTCGGCCACGGCCCGCTTCCTCTTCGACCGCTCCCCCGCGCCGGTACGTGAAGTCCGCCCGGCGCGCGGCCGGTTGAAGGTCGGTCCGATCACCCGGCACAACCTGCGCGCGGTGACCGCCGAATTCCCGCTCGGGGTGTTCACCGCGGTCACCGGCGTCTCGGGCTCCGGGAAGTCCACGCTCATCGGGGAGCTCACCGAGGATCTGCCGGGCGTGCGGCGGCTCGTGCGGGTCGACCAGAAGCCCATCGGACGCACCCCGCGCTCCAACCTGGCGACGTACACGGGCCTCTTCGACGTCGTACGGAAGGTGTTCGCGGCCACCGACGAGGCCCGCTCGCGGAGGTACGGCGTGGGCCGGTTCTCCTTCAACGTCGCGGGAGGGCGCTGCGAGACCTGCCAGGGGAGGGGTTTGGAGCTGCTGTCGCTGGGGTGTGTTGAAGAGCGTTTTGGTGAGTGGGAGTGAGTGCTGGTGGTCGGTGTCGTGTCGCGTGCCTCGGTCGTGGGGCCGATTGCATCCTGGAACTGACGTTCTCTCATCGAATGCGTGACCTTCGCGGGTGGTGCTCGTTTCTCATGGCGACAGGGTTCTTCGGGCGGGGGTGTGACGGGGTGGGTGAGCTGAGGAGCGTTGCGGAGCCGTTCGTCGCGTCCGTACCGTCTGGCGTGGCTGTCCGGACCCGTCTCAAGCACCTGACACCCAGTGATGAGAAGGTGCTGCGTCTGGTGGGCGCACATCTGGGGTCGCTGGCCTCGAAGGACCTCAAGGCGCGTTGCCGGGACGGCCTGGAGCATTCCGCTGAGGCGTGGGCGGTGCGTAAGCGGGAGCTGACGCCGTTGTCGTCGTCGCGGTGGGCGGGCAGTATCACCA
This sequence comes from Streptomyces sp. NPDC033131, assembly GCF_055578365.1. NCBI lineage: Bacteria > Bacillati > Actinomycetota > Actinomycetes > Kitasatosporales > Streptomycetaceae > Streptomyces > Streptomyces sp. NPDC033131. The sequence goes on along the minus strand of NZ_JBVIPA010000014.1, from coordinate 67,058 downwards.
AAGCCACGCACGACCAGTGGGCGCTGGCCCGCCGCTGCCAGCTCGCACACATCCACAACCTGGAAGCCGGTATCCGCACGATCGAGGACCGGTTGTCCCTGCCGGTGGGGCAGAAGGGGACGAAGAAGGCGCCGGGGGGTTACCGGTCCCAGCGGGAATGGCACGCGAAGTCGCGGCGCCTGCGGGTGCTGGAGGACCGGCTGACTGCCGCCCGGGCCGACCGTGAGGCCGGCATCGTCCACGTCGTACGCGGCGGCAAGGCTTTGGCTCGCACCCGGCACCACCTGGACGCGGCCGGGCTCACGGAGTCACAGTGGCGGGGGCGTTGGGAGGCGGAGCGCTGGTTCTGTCAGGCGGACGGCGAGTCCGGCAAGCGCTACGGCAACGAGACCATCCGCATCAGCCCAGGCGGCGAGGTGAGCATCAAACTCCCCGCACCGCTCGTGCATCTGGCCAACGCCCCGCACGGCCGGTACGTCCTGGCCTGCCGGGTCACGTTCGCGCACCGGGGCACCGAGTGGGCCGACCGCGTCGCGGCCGACCGGGCGATCGCCTACCGCATCCACTACGACACCGGCCGGAACCGCTGGTATGTGACGGCCTCCTGGCAGATCCCGCCCACCCCCACCCTCCCGCTGGAGGCCGCGCTCGCCGATGGCGTGATCGGTGTCGACATGAACGCCGATCACCTGGCCGCCTGGCGCCTGGACATCCACGGCAACCCGACCGGCAACCCGCGCCGCTTCTTCTACGACCTCACCGGCAGCGCCGAACACCGTGACGCGCAGGTCCGCCACGCCCTCACCCGCCTCCTGCACTGGGCCCGCGCCTGCGGCGTGAAGGCGATCGCGGTGGAGAACCTGGACTTCGCCGCCGAGAAGACCCGCGAGAGACACGGACGACGTAAGCGGTTCCGGCAGCTGATTTCCGGTATGCCCACCGGGAAGCTCCGTGCCCGGCTGGCGTCGATGGCGGATCAGCCGGGTATCGCGGTCACCGCCGTGGACCCGGCCTACACCAGCCGCTGGGGCGCCCAGCACTGGCAGAAACCCCTCACCACAAAGAACCGTAAGACCACTCGCCATGACGCTGCCGCCGTGGCGATCGGAAGGCGCGCCCAGGGACACCCGATCCGGCGACGGACGACACCGCCCCCACGGCACCGGAGTGATGCGGTGGGGCATCGGACCGTCCAGGCCCGACCAGGCGTTCCTGGGCGTGAGGAAGCCCGCCCCCGCATCCCCGGACCACGGACACGATCCGTGCCGCCCGGACGCGGAGCGAACGCGGGCAACCAGAACGCCCAACACCGTCCGGGGCGTTCGGCCGAGCATGAGACCTGGCAACAGGACTCACTCCCGCTCAGTCTCTAGGAACGGTACGTGACCGTCGAGCTGCTGTTCCTGCCGAGCACCTACACGCCGTGCCCGGACTGCGGCGGGGCGCGCTACAACCCCCGGACGCTCGACGTGACGTACCGGGGGCGGAACATCGCGCAGGTGCTGGACCTCACGGTGGAGTCGGCGGCCGAGTTCTTCGCGGACACTCCGGCTGTGGCGCGCAGTCTGACGACGCTGCTCGACGTCGGTCTCGGCTATCTGCGTCTCGGGCAGCCCGCGACCGAGCTGTCCGGGGGCGAGGCCCAGCGCATCAAACTGGCAGGCGAGTTGCAGCGCGCGCGGCGGGGCCACACCCTCTACCTCCTCGACGAGCCGACGACCGGTCTCCACCCGGCCGACGTCGAGGTGCTGATGCGCCGGCTGCACGGCCTCGTCGACGCCGGGCACACCGTGATCGTGGTCGAGCACGACATGGCGGTCGTCGCGGGCGCGGACTGGGTGATCGACCTCGGGCCCGGCGGGGGCGACGAGGGCGGCCGGATCGTGGCGGCGGGGGTGCCGGCGGAGGTGGCGCGGGCGGAAGGCAGCGTCACGGCGGCCTACCTGGGGCGGGTGCTTCGGTAGTGCGGCTTCGTCAGGCGCCGGTCGTCGTCGGTTCGCTGTCCCGGTGCGGCCGGGCTGCTGCCGGGCCTACCGAGTGCCCGGGCCGTCGGCCGTCGCGGCGCTCGCCCTGACCGTCGCTGTCTCGCCGTCGCGGTCGCCGTCGCCGTCGCGGGATGACGGTGCCGCGCGGGGGCTCGCGACGTGCACGACGGCGACTGCCGCGAGGGCGACCGCCAGGCCGGCGGCGGTCTGCGCGGTGAACGGTTCGCCGAACATGACGGCGCCCCAGACGGCCGTGACGGGAGCCATCAGGAACATGAGCGTGTTGACCTTGGTGACCCCGAAGCGCCGCAGCACGATCCAGTAGAGCCCGTATCCGCCGAAGGTCGACAGCGTCACGAGCCACACGGTCGCGATCCAGAACGAGGGCGCGGAGGAGGGCGCGGCCGACCCGGCCGCGAGGGCGGCGACGGTGAAGACGAGCGCACTGGTGACGCAGTGGACGGTCATCGACACCGCGGGCGTGACGTGCGTGGGGGAACGCTGGTCGATGAAGGTGGCCGCCACCAGCGACAGCATCCCCGCGAACGGCACCAGAAAGGTCCACCACGCCACGCCGGGGTTGGCTCCGGCGTCGGCGGTGGCGACCAGGGCGACACCGGCGAGCCCCAGGCACAGGCCGAGCCACTGCCGGCGCGAGACGTACTGGTGCAGGAGCGGGCCCGCGAGCGCTCCGGCGACGAGGGGCTGGGTGCCGTCGATCAGGGCGGTCGTGCCGCTGGAGACGCCGAGTTGGATCGCCCAGTAGACCGTGAGCAGGTAGCCGCTCTGGGAGAGGAGCCCGATCACCGCCTGCCGGCCTGCGTCGCGTGCCGTCAGTCCTCGCCACGAGGCCCTGTGGCGGGTGACGGCCGCCGCGACGAGGACGACCGCCAGGGGCAGGAACCGCCACATCAGGATCGTCAGCGCACCGGCGTCCTCCGTGCCCAGCTTGGCGCCCACGAATCCCGAGCTCCAGCAGAGCACGAAGGCGACGGAGAGGAGGAGGTTCACGACTGATCACCCACCAGCAGTTACTAAACAGATCGGTATACCTGTCGGACGCCTCTCACTATACAGATCGGTATACTCTCTGGCATGGGCACCAGACGGATCACGATGACCCCGGGCGCGCGCCGCGTTCTCGCCGCCGCCTCGCGGCTCTTCTACGACCAGGGGATCCACGCGGTCGGAGTGGACCTGATCGCCGCCGAGGCCGGGGTCACGAAGAAGACGCTGTACGACCGGTTCGGCTCCAAGGAGCAGATCGTCGTGGAGTACCTGGCCGACCGTGACGAACGCTGGCGGGCGTTCGTCACGCAGTGGCTGGAGCGGACGGAGCCGGGTTCCGTCGACCGCGTCCGCGCGGTCTTCGACGCCTCGCGGGCGTGGATGACCGAGAGCAGTCCCAAGGGATGCAGCATGGTCAACGCGCATGCCGAGATCAGCGATCCCTCCCATCCGGCCTACGCCGTCATCACCGGCCAGAAGGAGTGGATGCTCGCGCTGTTCGTCGGCCTGGTCCGGGACGTCGCCCCGGCCCGGGCCGACGATCTGGCCCGCACCCTCATGCTGTTCCACGAGGGCGCGATGGTCGCCCACGGCCTGCGGGTCTTCCCCGACCCGATCGGCCACGCGCGCGACCGGGCGGCCGAACTCCTCGGCCACTCCGGTGCCGGCTCCGGCTCCGGTGAAGGGCGTTAGGTCGACAAGGCCGCATGGGCCCGTGCCGGTTCCGGCAGCGCGTCTCCCTGCGCGGCCCGGGCCAGGGCGCGGCGGTCGCGGTGGCGGCCCGGCGGAATGACGGCCCGGACCTCCACCTCGGCCACCAGTCCTCGTGCCGACGCGACCCGCCACAGGGAGGCGACCAGGGTGTCCTCGCCGACGAACGCCGGCACCGTGCTGGCCGCTCCCCGGGCCGCGCGGTAGTGGACGCGGACGGGCTGGACGGGGACACCCGCGTCGAGCGCGGCCTGGAACACGGCCCGGCGGAAGGATCCCTGGGCGCGGCCGCACCAGGTGCTCCCCTCGGGGAAGGCGACGACCGCGCAGCCGTTCCGCAGCGCCTCGGCGACACCGGCGACCGTGGCCGGGAGCGCGCGCAGCCGGTCCCGCTCGATGAACAGCGCGCCCCGGGCCGTCAGCGGCCCCACCACCGGCCACCGCCGGATCTCGGCCTTGGCGAGCATCCTGGCCGGTCGTACGGCACCCAGCAGCGGGATGTCCAGCCAGGAGATGTGGTTGGCGACCAGAAGGAGTCCACCGGTGGGCGCGGCGCCACCGGTCACCCGGATCCGCACCCCCGCCGCCCGCACGACCGCCCGGCACCACCGCCGCACCACGGCGGCGGGCATGAGCCCGCCGAGCGGCGACAGGAGCACCCCGGCCACCACCAGGACGGTGACCGCCAACAGCCGCAGCACGGCGAGCGGAACGCCGACGGCGGACCCCGACGGCTCCACGCACGCCCTGGGGGTGCAGGGAGCGCCGGGCAGCCAGACGCTCATCAGGCGGGGACGAGGGAGAGGAAGTGCCGCAGATAGCGCGGGTCGACCCGGCGCATCGACAGCAGCACGTAGAGGTCGGCGACCCCGAAGTCCGGGTCGTGGGCGGGCTCCGCGCAGACCCAGGCGCCCAGGCGGAGGTAGCCGCGCAGGAGCGCGGGCAGCTCGGTGCGGGCGGCGGGCGAAGCGCCCTTCGGGACCCAGGGCAGCAGCGGCCGTACCCGGAACTCCTCGGGGGCCAGGTGCTTTGCGCGTACCCGGTCCCAGGCCCCGGCTGCGAGGGTGCCGCCGTCCGCCAACGGGATCGAGCAGCAGCCGGCGAGCCACTCGTGGCCGCGCTCCACCATGTAGCGGGCCAGACCGGCCCAGATGAGCCCGATGACCGCGCCGTCCCGGTGGTCGGGGTGGACGCAGGAGCGGCCGACCTCGACGAGTCCGGCGCGGATCGGGTCGAGCCGGGTGAGGTCGAACTCGCCCTCCGCGTACAGGCGTCCGGCGACCGCGGCCCGCTCCGGCGGCAGCAGCCGGTACGTCCCGACGACCTGGCCCGTCGCCGTGTCCCGTACGAGCAGGTGGTCGCAGTAGGCGTCGAAGGGGTCGGCGTCGAGCCCCGGCTGCGGGGAGTTCAGGAGGGCGCCCATCTCCCCGGCGAACACCTCGTGCCGCAGCCGCTGCGCGGCCCGTACGTCGGCCTCGTCGCGGGCCAGGGTGACGGTGTAGCGGGCGGGGCCGGTCTGCTGCGGGGGACGGTCGAGCGTGGAAACGCCGGTCATGGCACTCTCCTGGTCGGGCCGGGGCGGCGAGCGGTGCCGCCGCTTCTGTTCTTCCGACCTCGGTTGACCGGCGCATGACGAGTGCCAGGAGCAGGGATGTGAGGATGCTGAATGCCGGGGGCGCCCTCCGGGAAGCGAGACGGGACCGGGGATGAGCACCACTCCCGGCCCCGCCCGTCCGCACCTTTTCGGCGAACGCTTCTTGTGGCAGTCGGCCTCTACGGCCTACCGCTTCCCCGCCTTCCGCGCGGCCCGCAGCCACTCCTTGTTCATCCCGGTGATGGACACGAGCGGAATCCCCTTGGGGCAGGCGGTCGCGCACTCCCCCGCCAGCGTGCACCCGCCGAACCCCTCGTCGTCCATCTGCGCCACCATGTCCAGCACCCGCGTCTCCCGCTCCGGCGCCCCCTGCGGCAGCACGTTCAGGTGGTTCACCTTCGCCGAGGTGAACAACATCGCCGCCCCGTTGGGACAGGCGGCCACACACGCCCCGCACCCGATGCACTCCGCGTGCTCGAACGCGAAGTCCGCATCCGGCTTCGGCACCGGCGTCGCGTGCGCCTCGGGCGCCGCACCGGTGGGCACGGTGATGTACCCGCCGGCCTGGATGATCCGGTCGAAGGCGGTCCGGTCGACGACCAGATCCTTGATCACCGGGAACGCCGACGCCCTCCACGGTTCGATGTCGATCGTGTCGCCGTCCTGGAAGGACCGCATGTGCAGCTGACAGGTCGTGGTGCGCTCGGGCCCGTGCGCGTCACCGTTGATGACGAGCGAACACGCCCCGCAGATGCCCTCCCGGCAGTCGTGGTCGAAGGCGACGGGGTCCTCGCCGCCCAGGATGAGCTGCTCGTTGAGGGTGTCGAGCATCTCCAGGAAGGACATGTCGGAGGAGATTCCGTCCACCTCGTACGTGGACATGGCGCCTTCGGCGTCGGCGTTCTTCTGCCGCCAGACGCGCAGGGTGAGCTTCATGCGTAGCTCCGCTGAGTGGGGTGGACGTACTCGAAGACCAGGTCTTCCTTGTGCAGGACGGGGGCGTCGCCGGTACCGGTGAACTCCCAGGCGGCCGCGTAGGCGAACTCGTCGTCCCTGCGGGCGGCCTCGCCGTCGGGGGTCTGGGACTCCTCCCGGAAGTGACCGCCGCAGGACTCGGCCCGGTGCAGCGCGTCGAGGCACATCAGCTCGGCGAGTTCCAGGTAGTCGACGACCCGGTTGGCCTTCTCCAGCGACTGGTTGAACTCCTCGCCGGTGCCGGGGACCTTGATCCGCCGCCAGAACTCCTCGCGGATCTGCGGGATCCGCTCCAGCGCCTTGCGCAGTCCGCTGTCGCTTCGGGCCATGCCGCAGAACTCCCACATGAGTTCGCCGACCTCGCGGTGGAAGGAGTCGGGGGTGCGGTCGCCGTCGACGGACAGCAGCAGGTTCAGCCGGTCCTCGGTCTCCGCCAGCACCTCCTGCACGGCGGGATGTTCAGCGGTGACGGCCTCGTGGTGCGGGTTGCGGGCGAGGTAGTCGTTGATGGTCGCCGGCAGCACGAAGTAGCCGTCGGCGAGACCCTGCATGAGGGCGGAGGCGCCCAGCCGGTTCGCCCCGTGGTCGGAGAAGTTGGCCTCGCCGACGGCGAACAGGCCGGGGATCGTGGTCTGGAGGTCGTAGTCCACCCACAACCCGCCCATGGTGTAGTGCACGGCGGGATAGATGCGCATCGGCACCACGTACGGATCCTCGTCGGTGATCCGCTGGTACATGTCGAAGAGGTTGCCGTACTTGGCCTCGACGGCCTTGCGTCCCATGCGCTCGATCGCGTCGGCGAAGTCGAGGTACACGCCCTGCCCGCCGGGCCCGACGCCCCTGCCCTCGTCGCAGACGTTCTTCGCGGCGCGGGAGGCGATGTCACGCGGGACCAGGTTGCCGAAGGACGGGTAGATGCGCTCCAGGTAGTAGTCGCGCTCGTCCTCGGGGATCTTGTTCGGCGGCCGGTCGTCGCCCTTGGCCTTCGGCACCCAGATCCGGCCGTCGTTGCGCAGCGACTCGCTCATCAGCGTCAGCTTGGACTGGTGCTCGCCGGTGCGCGGGATGCAGGTGGGGTGGATCTGGGTGAAGCAGGGGTTGGCGAAGTAGGCGCCGCGCCGGTGGGCCCGCCAGACGGCGGTGGCGTTGGAGTTCATGGCGTTCGTCGACAGGTAGAAGACGTTGCCGTAGCCGCCGCTGGCGAGGACGACGGCGTCCGCGAAGTACGTGTCGATGCGCCCGGTGATGAGATCCCGGGCCACGATCCCCCGCGCCTTCCCGTCGATGACGATCAGGTCCAGCATCTCGGTACGGGGATGCATCTCGACGTTCCCGGCCGCGATCTGCCGGGACAGCGCCTGATAGGCGCCGAGCAGCAGTTGCTGTCCCGTCTGGCCGCGGGCGTAGAAGGTCCGGGACACCTGGACGCCACCGAAGGAGCGGGTGTCCAGCAGACCGCCGTACTCCCGCGCGAACGGCACGCCCTGCGCCACGCACTGGTCGATGATCTCGACGGAGATCTGCGCCAGCCGGTGGACGTTCGACTCGCGCGCCCGGAAGTCACCGCCCTTGACGGTGTCGTAGAACAGCCGGTGGATCGAGTCGCCGTCGTTGCGGTAGTTCTTCGCCGCGTTGATGCCGCCCTGCGCGGCGATGGAGTGGGCGCGGCGTGGCGAGTCCTGGTAGCAGAACTGGACGACGTGGTAGCCCTGTTCGGCGAGGGTGGCGCCGGCCGAGCCGCCCGCCAGGCCGGTCCCGACGACGATCACCGTGTGCTTGCGCCGGTTGGCGGGGTTGACCAGCCTGGCCTCGAAGCGGCGCTTGTCCCAGCGCTCGCCGATCGGGCCGGCAGGGGCTTTGGTGTCGACGACCGGCTCGCCGGTCGCGTACTGCGTGTATTCGGCGGAAGAGTTCATCTTCAGCTCACCACTCCGGTCATGACGCCCACGGGTACGGCGATGAAACCGACCGTGAGCAGCAGCGCTAGTACGTTGGCGACGGTCTTCAGGGCACGGTCGCGGGCCCGGCTCCCGACGCCGAGGGTCTGGGCGGCGCTCCAGAAGCCGTGCCGGACGTGCAGGCCCAGCGCGAGCATCGCGACGATGTAGATCACGTTGCCGTACCAGGTGGAGAAGGTGTCCACGACGTTCTGGTACGGGTGGCCCTCCTGGAAGCCGCCGGAGTGCACGGTGCCGGTCGTCAGGTCGAGGATGTGCCAGACGATGAACAGGCCGAGGATGATCCCGCCCCAGCGCATGGTGCGGGTCGCGTAGCTCGCCCGGGGCTTCTTGTGGACGTACTTGCTCGGACGCGCCCTGATGTCGCGGCGGCTGAGCTGGTACGCCGAGACGGCGTGGGCGACGACGGCGGCCACCAGCACCACGCGGACGAGCCAGAGCGTCCACTCGTAGTGCATGAACGGCTCGCCGACGGTGCGCAGCCAGTGCGCGTAGTGGTTGAACTCGCCGGACCCGAAGAAGATCTTCAGGTTGCCGATCATGTGGACGACCAGATACAGCAGCATGATCAGGCCGCTGACGGCCATCACGCTCTTCTTGCCGACGGTGGAGTCCCACATGGTGCGTGCCATGGACGACCGTCGGTCCGTCCGCGTTGCCAGAGCCATGTCACAGCACGCTACGGGCGCGCCGCCGATCGGTCCAAGACATGGTCCGGCTTGATTCCATAGCCTGCGGCTATCATGGAGGCATGCAGTTCCAGCAGCTCCAGTACTTCGTGGCCGTCGCCGAGACCCGGCACTTCACCCGGGCCGCCGAGGTGGTGCATGTCGCCCAGCCGTCCCTGTCACAGCAGATCAGGGCGCTGGAGCGGGAGTTGGGCGCGGACCTGTTCCTGCGGGCCCGCGGCAACATCAAGCTCACCGACGCCGGGGAGGCGCTGCTGCCGCTGGCCCGGCGCATCCTCGCGGACGCGGACACCGCCCGGCACGAGGTGCAGGAGCTGGTGCAGCTGCGCAGCGGACGGGTCCGGCTGGGCGCGACGCCGAGTCTGTGCACGGGCCTGCTGCCGGACGTGCTGCGCGCCTTCCACGACCGCTATCCCGGGATCCGGTTGCTGATCGAGGAGGGCGGCTCCCACGATCTCGTACGGGAACTCGCGCGCGGGGCCCTCGACCTGGCCCTCGTCGTCCTCCCGCTGCCGACGCCCTCTCCCGCGCTGACCACGGTGGAACTGCTGCGCGAGGACCTCGTCGTGGTGTCCTCGCCGGACGCCCCCAAGCCGGGCCAGGGCCGGCGCACCGTGCGCGTCGCCGACCTGGAGGGTGAGCGCCTGGTGATGTTCCGGCACGGCTACGACCTGCGGGAGCTGACCGTGGCCGCGTGCCGCGCCGAGGGCTTCGAGCCGGACTTCGCCGTGGAGGGCGGCGAGATGGACGCGGTCCTCGGTTTCGTCCGGGCGGGCCTCGGCATGGCCGTCGTCCCCCGCATGGTGGCGGCCCGCTCCGGGCGCGGCCTGCGGGTCACCCCGCTGGCCCGCCCCGGACTGCACCGCGCGATCGCCCTCGCGCACCGCAGTGACGTGGCCCCACCGCGGGCGGCGCGCGAACTGCAACGGATGCTGCTGGAGCGCTGAGGGCGGCCAGTTCCGGACGGTCGGTGCGAGCGTCGCCTCTCAGCGCGGGCGGGACGGTCCCCCTCGACGGGACACGGTTGCCCTCGGGCCCGAGAAGGCCGCGGGATGCCGGCTCCGGGGGGCGGCGGCCCGGGGCACTGGAGGCGCCGCGTGACGACGGGCCTGACAGGCGACCGCCTCGGAGCCGGCCGCGGGGGCCACCGGACGACGGCCCGGCGCACAGCACCCCCGCAGCCGAAGCCAGTCCCGACCGTCAAGGCCGGCCATTCCCGCTCCTCCCCCGGCTGCCCGCCTCACCGCTCGCTGTCGCGGCCCGCGTGTGCTGCGCCGGCCGGTCGTGCGCCGGCACCCACGCCGACCTGACGGTGACCGTCACCCCGTCCAGGGTGCGCCGGGACGCGCCACACGGCCTTCGTTCAGCCCGTCGCGTCCACCAGTGCCAGTTCGTGCAGCCGCTCCGGCGGGCCGGGGCGGGCGTAGTACCAGCCCTGGGCGGTGTCGCAGCCCAGTATCCGCAGCTGCTCGGCCTGGGCACCGGTCTCGACGCCCTCCACCGTCACCGCGAGGTTCAGGCTGTGGGCAAGCGAAACGATCCCCTCGACGATCTTGAGGTCGACGGGGTCCGCCGGGAACTGCTGCATGCTCTGGGTGAAGGAGCGGTCCAGCTTGAGGATGCTCACCGGCAGGCGACGCAGGTTGGCCAGGTTCGAGTAGCCGGTGCCGAAGTCGTCCAGGGCGATGTCGACGCCCATCTCGGCCAGGCGCCGCAGCGGCTTCAGCAGGTCGTCGTCGGCCCCGATCAGCGCCGACTCGGTGACCTCCAGGCAGAGCGCCTCGGGCGGGACGCCCATGCGTTCCAGGATGTCGACGGTGTCCTGCACCAGACCGGGGTGGGTGAGCTGGCAGGGCGAGAGATTGACGTTGATCCGCAAGGTCCCCGCGCCGGTGTGCCGTTCGGCCCACTCGCGCGCCTGGCGCACCGACTGTTCGAGGACCCAGCGCCCCAGCGGAACGATCAGCCCGGTGTGCTCGGCGAGCGGGATGAACCGGTCGGGGCCGAGGACGCCGTGCTGTGGATGCAGCCAGCGCACCAGGGCCTCGGCGCCGCGCACGCTGCCGTCGCCGAGGTGGACCAGCGGCTGGTACTCGATGAAGAACTCGCCCCGGTCCAGGGCCGTCGGCAGTGCCGTGGTCAGTCCGTGCCGGGTGATCGCGCGGGCGTCGGCCTCCGCGTCGGCGAGCTCGAAACGGTTGCCGCCCGCCGACTTGGCCCGGTACATGGTGATGTCGGCGCTGCGCAGCACCTCCGCCGGGCTGCGCTCCCCCGCCGGGCCCTCGACGATGCCGATGCTGCCGCGCACGGTCAGCTCACGGCCGTCGACGCTGACGGGGGCGAGCAGCGCGTTCATGATCCGCGAGGCGAGTTCGTCGACCTCGCGCTCGGTCTCCGGCCCGGTGGTCAGCGCCACGAACTCGTCACCGCCGAGCCGGGCGACCATCTCGCCGGGCGCGGTCGCGCAGGACTGCAGCCGGTCGGCGATCTCGACGAGGAGCCGGTCGCCGGCCGCGTGCCCGAGGCTGTCGTTGATGGTCTTGAAGCCGTCGAGGTCGAGGTAGCACAGCCCGAAGCGCTGGCCCTTCCCGGCGCCCAGTGCCTTCTCCAGGCGCTCGAAGAAGAAGGTGCGGTTGGGCAGGCCGGTGAGCGCGTCGTGCGTGGCCTCGTAGCGCAGCCGCAGGTTGAGCAGGCGGCGCTCGGTGGTGTCCTCCATGAGGGCGAGCTGGTACTGCGGCTCACCGTCGGCGTCGCGCAGCAGGGAGACCGTCAGGTTGGTCCACAGGACCGTTCCGTCGGGGCGGTAGAAGGCCTTCTCGACGTGGTAGTGCTCGCGCTCGCCGCGGACGAGTTCGTCGTAGAGATGCCAGGTCTGGGGCGCGTCCTCGGGGTGGGTCCAGTCCATGACGTTGCGGCCGCGCATGATCTGCTCGGAGACGCCGAACATGCGCAGCAGCGCTTCGTTGACCTGGAGGATGTTGCCTTCGAGGTCGGCCATGCCGATGCCTATGGCCGCGCCCTCGAAGACCGCGCGGAAGCGGGCCTCGGTGGCGTGCAGCGCCTGGGCGACCACGCCCTGCGCCTGCAGCGCCGCCTGCGCGATGGCCTCCTGTTCGGCCAGCGTCCGCTCGCGCAGCGCCTGGGCGAACCCGGCGGCCATGGCGTGCTGGAGCCGCGCGGCGCGCGCCCGCAGGTCCTCCTGGTCGCCCCCCTCGCCGCAGTAGAGCACCAGGTAGGCGTCGACGCAGTCGAGCGTGCGGCTCAGCGCGTCCGGGTCGGTGCAGTGCGCGGCGACCAGGGCCGCGCCCAGCGCCTTGGCCTCGTCCGCGTCGAAGATGCGCGCCCGCAGCGCGTCGCTCAGCCGCCGTGCCAGGGGGAGCAGTTGTTTCTCGAACTCGGGCCGGGTCGCGGACGTCGAGGTCACCGGGAACACCGCCCGGCTCCAGATCGTCGCGAACCGCCGCAGTCTGTCCTCGGGCCCGTCCGGTTCCGCGCTCACGCCGTACGCCCCACGCCCGCGAACCCGGAGAACGCATACGGATCCTCGTCCTTGGGTGCGGTGTCCGGCCGCCAGTGCGGCGGCGCCACGAGTCCGGGTTCCACCATGTCGTATCCCTCGAAGAACCGCGCGATCTCCTCGCGCGAGCGCATGATCAGCGGGTTGCGAATGTCCTTGTACACGTCCACCGCGCCCTCCGCCCGCGTCGGGGGCAACGGGATTCCCTCGTACGAGGCGTGCGTCAGGAGGAGCATGCTGCCCGGCGCGAGCGCGTCGCGCAGTTCGGCCACCGCTCCGTACGGGTCGTCCGCGTCTTCCACGAAGTGCAGTATGGCAACGAGAAGCAGCGCCACCGGCCGGTCGGGGTCGATCAACCGCTGCACTTCGGGGCTCGCGAGGATCTCGCGGGGCTTGCGCAGGTCGGCCGCGACCACGCCGGCGCCGGCGACTCCGGCGAGGACCGCCTCGCTGTGCGCCACCGCCACCGGGTCGTGGTCGACGTACACCACGCGGGCGTCGGGGCAGGTCGCCCTGGCCACCTCGTGGACGCTTCCGAAGGTCGGGATACCCGAGCCGATGTCCAGGAACTGGGTGATGCCCTCGTCCGCGGCGAAGCGCACCGCCCGGCGCATGAACGCCCGGTTCGCCTGCATGATCTTCGGAAGTCCCGGCATGAACTCCATGGCCTTGCGGGCCGCTTGCCGGTCGACCTCGAAGTTGTGCGAACCGCCCAGGTAGTAGTCGTAGATGCGCGAAACGCTCGGCACCGAGATGTCGATGCTTCGTGGGGCCCAGGCGGGACGCTCCATCTATCTCTCCAAGGCGTAGGCGATCCGGTGTTCGAAAGCAGAGGCTACTGATCGCCCGCCAATGGAGCGAGCAGAAACGGAAATTGACCATCCGTTCCCGGTCACTGCCTGCGGCACGTGCCGAATTGATGCCCCGCCGCATACTGCACGAAAAGTGCCCGCGACACCCCGGTGGTCCGCGCCCGTATCCGGAATCGGGCGGGCGACTCGCGGGGAGTTGCGGGGAATGACGGCAAACCGGTCCGCCCCCTCCGTGCGGCGCGGAGGGGGCGGACCGGTGGATCGGGACGCCGTCTCTACTGCTCGGGCGCTCCGACCGGCTTTCCGTCGGGTGCCACGGCGTACCACGTGCCGCCGACGCCCTGGCCGTTGGTGTCGCCGGCGGCCTTGTCGCCTGCGAACGTGTAGATGGGCGAGCAGTTGACCGTCATCTGCTTGACGCCGTCGGAGCGGGTGAAGCTCATCAGGCCCTTCTTCTGGACGTCCTTGGTGTCGTTCGTCGCCACCGGGGCGACGGCCGGCCACTTCTCCAGGCAGGCTCCGTTGCAGTTCGACACCGGCTTGGGCCAGGCCTCGTCCTTCATGAAGCGGTAGACCGTCATGCCGTTCTTGTCGACGACGATCTCGCCGAGCTCGGGGTCCTTGCGGGTGGACAGCCCGGGCAGGTCGGTGATCTTCGCCTTCTTGCCGTCGGGGGCCAGCGCGTACCACTTGCCGCCCACGCCCTGACCGGTGACGTCGCCGGCCTTGGTGTCCTTCGCGTACCGGTACGCCGGCCAGCCGCCGATGGTCAGCTGCTTGGTGCCGTCGGCGCGGGTGACCTCGCCGAGCAGCGCCTCGTCGACACCGGCGCCCGCCTCGGCGTCGTCCGCGGGGACGGGCGGCCAGGCCGTGGCACAGTCTCCGTCGCAGTTGGACTTCGGCGGTTCGGCCGTGTCCTGGTCGAAGCGGTAGAGGGTGAGGCCCGCGCTGTCGGTCAGCACGTTGCCGAGTTCCGCGTTGGTGGACACGTTCAGCTCGCCCGCGGTGGACGTCTGGGCCGCGGCACCCTGCCCGGCCTCCGCCGTGCTCGTGCCCGAGGCCGTGGAACCGGTACCGATGCCGCCAACGGTGTAGTCGCCGGCCGCGGCCGTCGCTCCGACGTTCTGGCTGCCGGTCGACGGCGTGCCGCTTTCCTGGCCGCACGCCGTCGTCAGCGCCAGCACCGCCGCAGCGCTCGCCACGAGTGAGGCGCTCCGCCAGGAGGTCTTCATCGTCAACTCCCCATACGTTCAAAGGTGTTGCAACGCCCTGCTGCGCCGCCGCACGACCATGAGTACGCGTGGGAGCCACGGTTGTGTTCAACCGCCCCGCACATTTCTTTCCGAAACCTGCGGACCCGCCGTTCCCTCTTTCGGGGCAATCCCCTCCCGACCGGACGTGCGAGGCCGCCCAAGGCCTCATGATCTCCGTCGTGCATCGACCCGAACCGACCCGATCCGCCGTCGCCATACGGGTGTTTTCCCTGCTGACACTGACGTGGCTGCTCGTGGGCGCGCCGGCCGAGGTGGCCGTGGCCGACGCCTGCGCGTCCGCCTCGACGGGGCCCGGCGGCACGCAGGCGGTGGCGGTCGCCGGCAGTCTCACCTGGCCGACTCCCCCGGCGTGCCCACCACCTCCCCCTCCTCCGCCCCCGCCGTGCCCGACACCCACTCCCACCCCCACTCCGACCCCGACCCCGACGCCCCCGCCGACCCCGACTCCGGAACCGCCCCCACCCCCTCCGCCGCCGAAACCGCGGCCCACCCCGACACCCGAGCCGCCTCCACCTCCACCGGCACCACAGCCGGCGCCGGCCCGCCCGCAGCCGACGCCCACGCCGACTCCGCCCCCACCTCCACCGCCGCCCCCCACCCCGACGCCGTCGGCGAAGCCCACCCCGCGCCCCTCCGTCACCCCGGTGACGTATCCCCGCTACAAGGCGCACCCCCGTCAGCGGCCGGCCCGCGGCGCCACGTCGCCGGTCACCTACGTCCTGCTCATCACCGCACCCGCGGTGATCGCCGTCGCCGCGCTGCGACCCCGCTAGTGCTGAATCTGGAGGCACCCCTTGCCGGAATGGCTTGTTCTCACCCTCGCGATGCTGGCCGCCTGCGTCGTGGTGGTCGTCATCACCCTCGTACGGCACCGCAGGGCGCCCGAGGACGAGGACCCCAACGAGACGCCGGACGTCATCGAGTACATGACGATGTGGATCGGGGTGGTGTACGCCATCGTCCTGGGGCTGGCCATCGCCGGTGTGTGGGAGGCGCGCAGCGCGGCGCAGGACCACGTCCAGGTGGAGGCGCAGGCGCTGCACGAGATCTCGGAGCGGGTCAGGGTCTACCCGGCCGACGTCCGTGACCGAATTCGGGACGATGTCAACGCCTATGTCGGACACGTCGTGACCACCGAGTGGGAGACGATGGCCGACACCGGTCAGCTCACCGAGCGGGGCACCGAGCTCCTGCAGCAGGTCCGCGTGGACGTCACCGACTACCGGCCGGCGACCGACTTCGAGGCCCAGGCCTACCAGCCGGTCCTGGACCAGATGGCCACCGCCGACCAGGCGCGCAACGCCCGGGCGGACTCGGCGGCTCCCACCATGCCGGGCGTGGTGTGGTTCGGCCTCATCGGCGGCGGTGCGGCCACCATCGGGATGATCTTCGCGCTGCAGATCCGGCGTACGACACGCGAACTGATCCTCGCCGGGCTGTTCTCCGCGCTGATCGCCTTCCTGCTCTTCCTGATCTGGGACTTCGACGCCCCGTACAGCCGGGGCATCTCGGCGTCGGCCGACCCGTTCCTGAGCCTCTTCCCGGACGCCAAGGGCTGACGGCGGCAGCCGGGCGGCCGCTGACAGGCCCTCACCACAAGGGCGGCCCGGGGGACGCCCGCGACACCGCCGGTGTCCCCCGGTCGCACGAACACCGTCCCCCGGGTGGTCCACACGCTTGCCCCATTCGCGCTACTGCGATCGCGCAGACGCACGCATGTTCCTACCGTTTCGGTCATCGAGGTGCATTTCCGGCGCAAGCGGAAAAGGTCCGCGGCTGCTCCTCGGAGATCCGGAGGACTCATCATGCGCGCGATACGCGTCGCTTCGGCCGCACTGCTGGGCGTGAGCGCCCTGACCCTCACCGCCTGCGTCGCCCAGGCGAGTGCCGAGACCGCCGGCTTCCGGGTCTCCGTCCACCCCACGACCATCGCGGCCGGCGGACAGGTGACCCTGCGTGCGACCGGCTGCGACCAGGCCGTGTTCGTCTCCTCCGGCGTCTTCGACGACCTCACCATCCGCCGGGGCCAGACCTCCGCCACCGCCATGGTCGACTGGGACGCCAAACCGGGCGCCATCTACGAGGTGACGTTCCACTGCGGCACCTTCTGGCAGAACGCGAGCCTCACCATCGCCGGCGACCGCCCGGTCCCCCCGACACCGGAGCCGCTGCACCCGAGCCGGGGCGTGCACGCCGGTGAGGGCAGCAGCGTCGGCGGCTTCGACCTCAAGGAGATCGGCCTGGGGGTCGCTCTCATCGCCGGTTCGGCCGGGGCGGCGTACCACTTCTCCCGTCGCCGCACCGGCGACGACGGCGCCTGACCCCGTCACCCACCGCACAGGCCTTCGCCCCGGATCCCTGACGGAACCGGGGCGAAGGCCTGTACACGTGCGTTCCCTTGTCTCCTGTGCGATCCGTTGTCTCCGAAGGGGGTCGGCCGGATCAGGATCCGGGAGCGTCAGATCCGGTTCTCGGCCCGGCGGCGCATCCAGAACACCGCTCCGCCGACGACGGCCGCGGCCACGAGCCCGCCACCGATGGCGATGTCGGCCGGGGTCGCCCCGGTGGAGCTGCTGCCGCCGATGCCGCCCTGGACGCCGCCGATGACGGTGAAGGCCGCCGGGTTCGTCAGGATGCGGCCGTTGCAGTTGACCGTGATGCTGTGCGAACCCGGACGCGCGTTGCGGTTGATCGTCGCGGTGCCCTTCGCGGTCTGGTTGGCGCCGTGGATCGGCGTCAGCGGTGTGCTCGGGAACGCGTCCGAGGTCATGGTGCCGCCGGTCGGGCAGTTGTCGACAGTGACGGTCAGCTGCCCACCGCGGGCGATGACACTGGGCAGGGCGACGATGTTGGTCGGGCTGACGCCCATTCCGTCCCGGGCGACGGCCGCGGGGGCGGCGAGCCCGAGAGCGGCGATCGCGGCGCCGGTGGCCGCCAGGGCACGAGTAGTACGCATGTGATCCTCCGCGGGAGACACCCCGGGAACCGTCCCCGGTCGATCGGCGAGAAAGCGCCTCCCAGACAGACCCTCAGATGCCTTGTGGCGAACCGCATTTCGGGAATGGTCCGTCCTGGTGAGAGGACACGCCGAAGAAAAAGCACACAATCGGATATCACCGCAGGTCACGGACCGTCAGAAAATTCCTGCGGGCGGCAACTCGGATGGCGCACCAACGGCGGCGCGGGCCACCCGTTCGCATCCGCCCCGTCGCCGGTTTCCCTCGTGAGACTTAGCGTTCTTCCATGCGCGAATGACGTGGCGACGGCCGCGTCGAGAGGGGAAGTCGAATGTCTGCGTCCGAACTGGCCGAGCTGGCCGAAGAGGAGGAGCGGCGGAAGAAGCGCGCTCCTTGGGGCGTGATAGCGCTTGTTCTGCTGACCGGCCTCGCGCTCATTCGCAACGGCTCGGGGGAGTTCGACATCGGGCCGCCGCAGCCCGCCTCCGCGGCCGCGGCGGACAGCCGGCTGCCCGGCGGCACCTTCACCGCTGCCGAGCCCCTGCCGTACTCCCTTCCCGACCGGGTCAGGCTCCCGGCGATCAACGTCGACGCGCCGGTCATCCCGGTCGGCCTGGACATGGACGGCTGGGTCGCCGCACCGCCGCCGGAGGACCCGAACCTGGCCGGCTGGTTCACCGGTGCGGTCTCCCCGGGCGAGAAGGGCACCGCGGTCGTCGTCGGCCATGTCGACAACCAGCAGGGCCCCGCCGTGTTCTACGGACTGGGGGCCCTGAAGAAAGGCAGTCGCGTCGAGGTCACCCGCAAGGACGGAAAGACGGCCGTGTTCGAGATCTACGGCATCGAGGTCTTCGAGAAGAACAACTTCCCCGGCGACCGTGTCTACGGTTCCAAGGGCCACCCGGAATTGCGGGTCATCACCTGCGGGGGCGGTTTCTCCCAGCAGAACGGTTACGACGGGAACGTCGTCGCCTTCGCCCGCATGGTCGAGGTCCGCTGAGCGTTCCCCGACCATGCGGGCGGTGTGGTCCGGCTATGCGTACTGCCGTCGCGGGACGGTGACGTGGTAGCCGGAGTCGAGCAGGTGCGGGAGATAGTCGCGCAGCGCCCTGACACTCTGGGTGCGGTCGCCCCCGGCGTCGTGCGAGAGCACCACGACGCCGGGGGCGGCGCCGTTCTCGACCCGTCCGACGATGGTCCGGGTGCCCGGAGTGGCCCAGTCGAGGGTGTCGACGGTCCAGGCCAGCGGTTCCATGCCGAGTTCGGCGCCGAGTTGGAAGGCGGCACGGTTCCAGGCTCCGTAGGGCGCCCGGAACCACACGGGCGGCTCGCCGTACGCCTCCTCGATCACCTCACAGGTGCGTTCCATCTCCGAGCGGATCCGTCCGCGGCTCAGGCGGGTCAGCAGCGGGTGGGACCAGGTGTGGTTGCCGACGACGTGTCCCTCCTCGGCCATGCGGGCCAGCAGCTCACGGTTGTCGGCGGCCATCTCCCCGCACACGAAGAACATCGCTCGGACGTCGTACTCCGCCAGGGTGTCGAGGATGTCCGGGGTGTAGCGGGGGTCGGGCCCGTCGTCGAAGGTCAGCACCATGGAACGGCCGCGGCCGGACATGCGCAGGAGCGGCTCGCGCCGTACGGGAGGCCGGGCGGGCGCGGCCGGGGGCGGGCCGTACCCGGTGAGGGGCTGGAGACGGTAGGCGGAGGGCTTGAGTGCGAGGTGCTTCGCGGGGCCGGCCGCTGGGGCGGCGAGCCGGACCGGCTGGTCGCCGGTGACCGCGGCCAGTACTCCGGCCGTGCCGGCCGCCCCGCAGGCCGCGGCGCCGAAGAGCAACGCGCTGCGCCGCGTGAGCAGCCGTGTGAGCAACTGATCCTTCGTCATGACTCATCAGTCGCCCGGAGCGGGCCCGGCGCACCACAGCGGCACCGGGGCGGCGGCACGATTCCACCCGCCCGGCCCAACCGGGGCGGGCGCGGGCCCACCCTCCCGGTGTGACGGACCGCCGTGACGGACCGCCGTGACGGATCGTCACCGGCGGGCACACCGACGGGGAACGGCGACGTCTCGCGGATGGTCAGGCTGTGGGTGCCCGCCGGGCAGAGGCCGGCGCTGTCGGCGCGCCGCCGGTCGAGTGTGCGGTGCCGGATGCGGACCTGTTGGGCCAGGTCCGCATCCGGCTCGCCGGGCCTGGCCTCGTCCCCTCCGTCGAGGCCGAGCACCGAGAGCGACGGCAGGCCTTCGGTCGTGGCCGGCCGGCGCCCGCCCCTCGGGTGCCCCTTTCTCCGGAGTTTGCGCAACGAAGGTACGGAGACGAAGCCTTCGGCGATCGCGGAGGCAGGCCGATGCGGACGTCCTCCTCAATTCCGGTACGGCCGGGTCCGGTTCGGCGACCGCCACCGGTTGCGGCCCGCGGGAAGAGCCCGGCCGCCTCGCCCGCCGAGAAGTCCCCGGCGGGGGCGGACCTGCGGTTTCCGATAGCCTCGCAGCCGTGACGGAACAGCAGCACCCGCAGGGGTTCGAGCGGGGCACGGACGGCCCCAAGGTCATCGTGGTCGGCGTGGACGGTTCCGACTCCTCGCTCCGCGCCGCGGCGTACGCCGGTGGCCTGGCCCGGCGACAGCACGCGCTGCTCGCGGTCGTCTACGTGCAGCCGGTGCTCGCGGCGGGCGCGGCGCTCGGGGCGCCGGTCACCGACACGACCGACGAGATCGCCGAGGATCTGGTGGCGCAGATCCGGGACGCGGCCGAGCACAGCGAGGGGATATTCGACGTGCGCTGGGAGTTCCACACCTTCCGCGGCGACCCCTACAACGGCCTGGTGAAGGCGGCGGACGACCTCAAGGCGGACGCGGTGGTGGTGGGTGCCTCCGAGCAGGCCGGCCACCGGATCGTGGGATCGGTGGCGGTCCGGCTGGTGAAGGCGGGGCGGTGGCCGGTGACGGTGGTGCCGTGACCGGCCACCGTCGCGTGGCGGGGACGGCCTCAGGCCGGTCGCGGTCGCGGTCGCGGTCAGCCCATGGTCACAGAGCGCGGAGGAAGTCGAGCAGGATCTCGTTGAAGACCTCCGGCTTCTCCATGTTCAGGTAGTGGCCGACGCCCTCGATGGTCCGGGAGCGGCCGTCAGGGACGGTGTCGGCGAGCCGCTGGGCCGCGTCGGTCATGTCGGCGGGTTCGAGGCCGCCGTTGACGGTGAGCACGGGCACGTCGATCTTCGGCAGGCGGGACCACGAGTCGGTCACCCGTACGAGCCAGTCCTTCTCGTCGGGCGTGTGCTTCGAGATCGTGTCGAGGGCCATCTCCCGCAGCCGGCGCGGGATCTCCGGATCGATCTCGTCGGCGCTCCGATGCTCCCCCGGCACGACACGCAGGAAGGCCCTGAGCCAGCCCTCGATGTCACCGGCGCCCAGCGTGCGCGCGTACTCGGCCTGGATCTCGCGGTGCCAGGGATCCGTGTACTGGAAGTCGCCGGTCGCCGCGCCGCAGGTGACGACCGCGCGGACGAGCTCCGGATGCTCCAGCACGGTGTCGGTGACGATGACCCCGCCCATCGACACGCCGACGAGGACGGCGGGGCCCGCGTCGAGGTGGCGCAGCAGACCGGCGAGGTCGTCGGCCCAGCGGAACGGTCTGGTCGCGTTGGCGGAGGATCCGTGGCCGCGTACGTCCGGGGCGATCACGCGGTGTCCGGCGGCGAGGGCCGCGATCTGGTCGGCCCAGAACCGGTGGTCGACGTACCCCGCGTGAAGCAGGACCACGAGATCCCCCGAGCCGGCGTCGAGGTACGCGAGGTCACCGTCGGCAGAGGGGAAGAAGCGAAGCTCCGAAGCAGCAGTCATGACAACCAAGGTGTCATGTTGGGGCGGCTTTTGGCAACCAAGGTGTCATGATGGCCGTATGAACGACACCGGCGCACCCCTGGCTCCCGACGAACTCGGCCATCGCCTCACCGAGGTGTTCGACCTCGTGGGTCCGCTCTACCGGCGCGCCGCGCACAAGGTGGAGCAGGCCGAACCGATCGAGGGGGCATCCGCCGGCGTGCGCGCCGTGCTGAACCTGCTGCGGCAGAACGGGGCCATGACGGTGCCCCAGATGGGCAGGGCACAGGCCCTGAGCCGGCAGTTCGTGCAGCGCATGGTCAACGAGGCGGCCTCCCGCGGCTGGGTGGAGATCACGCCCAACCCCGCGCACCAGCGGTCCTCGCTGATCCGGCTCACCGAGGCGGGGCAGGCCACCATCGTCGCCGTCCTGGCACGGGAACACACCCTCAACCGGCGGGTGGGCGGCGATCTGACCGACGCGGAAGTCCGGGCGTGCGTGCGGGTGCTGACCGAGATGGTGCGCACCTTCGACCACGTGGACGTGGACTGAGCCGGGCTACTTCCCCATCACCAGCCCGTCCTTCGCCGCGCCCCGGCTCAGGACGACGTCCCGGATACGGTCGCGCACGCCCCGCACGTCGGCGCCCCGGGCGAGCGCCTCGTTGAGGTTCAGCACCCGGCCCGCGTCGACGTCGAAGACCTGGGGCACGAACTCGGCCCGGGTCACCCGCCAGCGCTGCCCGTGCCGGGCTGGCGGCGCGAAGGTGAAGCGGCCGAGGGTGGACTGGTTGCCGCGCGGGTCCTGGACGCCCTGGTGGTTGAACATCGCGC
This sequence comes from Streptomyces sp. NPDC033131, assembly GCF_055578365.1. NCBI lineage: Bacteria > Bacillati > Actinomycetota > Actinomycetes > Kitasatosporales > Streptomycetaceae > Streptomyces > Streptomyces sp. NPDC033131. Next base: position 44,928 of record NZ_JBVIPA010000014.1, on the reverse strand, counting down.
CGGCGATCTGGTCGCCCATGCCGTAGACGACCCAGGTGCCGTTGACCTTCTCGTACGCCTGCGGGACGTGTGCGTGGGTGCCGAGGATCAGGTCGATGTCGGGGCGGCCGCCGGTGCGGGCGGCGGTGAGCGAGCGGCTCAGGGCCAGTTGCCGCTCGTCGGGCCCGTCCTGCCATTCGGTGCCCCAGTGCACGGACACCACGACCACGTCGGCGCCCGCCGCCCGGGCCGCTCGCGCGTCCGCGACGATTGCGTTCTCGTCGATCAGGTTGACGGCCCAGGGCTGCCCCTGCGGGAGCGGGAAGCCGTTCGTGTCGTACGTGTAGGCGAGATGCGCGACCTTCGCGGGGCCCGCGCGCAGCATCGTGACCGTGCCCGCCTCGGCCTCGGCGCGCGCCGAACCGGCGTGCCGTACGCCCGCCGCGTCGAGGGCGTCCAGTGTGCGGCGGATACCGTCGGCGCCGTCGTCGAGGCTGTGGTTGGAGGCGGTGGAGCAGCCGTCGTAGCCGGTGGCGGCGAGGGCCTGCGCCACTTCGGGCGGGGACTTGAAGGTGGGGTAGCCGGTGTAGTCGCCGTTCTCGCCGTAGACGGTCTCCATGTGACACAGCGCCAGATCGGCGCGGGAGACGACCGGCTGGACGCCGGCGAGCATCGGACGGAAGTCGTAGCCGGTGCCGCCCGCGTCGAAGCGGGCGCGGTCGATGACGGAACTGTGCGGGAGGACGTCGCCGGAGGCCACGAGCGTGAAGCCGTTGCCCTTGACCGGCGCCGGACGCCCCGGCCGGGCGGGCGCGTCCTGGTCCTGGGCCTGACAGGCGGCGCCCGCGGCGAGGAGGGCCGTGAGGGCCAGGGCCACCTGCCGTCTGCGTGCAATCATCAGCTCACCCCACTGTGGTCATATTTACGCACAAATAGGTACGACTCTGACGACGACCGCAAACAACCTCCCCGCCCTCTTTAGCCCGTCCGGCCCGCGCGAACGGCCGGATGCCGACCGTTCGTCGAACCGTTCGCCGACGCGATCGACCGTCCGCCGCAGACCTGTGCGCCCGCCCTGTCCAGAAACGGCCCCCTGTTGTGCCATGCAGCCATGACGGCCGGAACCACTCTCACGAACGGGACGACCGCCGAGCACGAGCTCGCCGCACTGCAGCGCGAGCACGGCCGGCCCCTTTTCGCGCTCCTGCTCCGGCTCTGCGACGGCGACCGGCAGCGCGCCGAGGACCTCGTCCAGGAGACCCTGGTACGCGCCTGGCAACATCCCGAGGCCCTGCGCGCCGACGACTTCGAGTCCGTACGGCCCTGGCTGCTGACCGTGGGCAGGCGGCTCGCCATAGACGCGCGGCGGGCCCGGCAGGCGCGGCCCGCGGAGGTCGGCGACGCGATCCTGGAGAACGCCCGGGTGTGCGGCGACCACGCCGAGCGGGCGGCCGCGACCCTCGATGTGCGCGAGGCTGTGAAGACACTCACTCCGGAACACCGTGAAGTCCTGGTGCTGGTGTATTTCCAAGGGGCGAGTGTGGCGGAGGCCGCGGAGAGCCTCGGCATTCCTCCCGGTACGGTGAAGTCCCGCGCGTACTACGCGCTGCGCGCCCTGCGCCGGGTGCTGCCCGGATATGCGGCCGACCTGCGATGAAACCCATGACTGAGTCAAGCCTCCGTAAAGCGCCTTGCCTCTGACCCCGGTTGAGTAATCGGCTGTCCTCATCCGTGTTCCGCAATGGGGCCCGGCGACGGGCGACGCGCACGCACCGGAGGAAGGCAGGAAGGAATGCTGCACAGAGGTCAAGAGAGCACGGACGGCGCCGGCGGCGGCGAACTGACCGTCCCCATGGCGTGGTTGTACGCCGAGTACATCGCCGACGAACTGCTGCGGTCCGGGGAGTTGATGCCACCGACGTCGTTCGAGTTCCGCGCCGGGCGGGACGCCCTGGCGCTGACCATCTTCCTGTCCGACACCGACGGTGAACTCTCCGGCATCCAGGTCGTCTCCCAGCTGGAGAACTGGCTGTCGCTGACGGCGTACGACCAGCCGTGGCAGGACTGGGTGAGCGAACGGATGACCGCGCTCACCGCCGCCGAGGCCGCCACCGACGGCCCCTCCCCCGACCTGGACCTGGCCCACGCGGCCTGGCGCTGGCTGGAGGAGACCGAGCTGCTCGCCCCCGACCTGAACGCCGTGCCGGGCGGCGGTCCGGTGACCGGTGAGGACGAAGGGCCCAAGGTATGGACGCCGGCGTGGCAGCTCGGGTTGCCTCTGGGACACCTCGCGATCCACCTTTTTTAGATTCGTTCGACTCGGACCAATCCGCGGGTCCGGCCGCTCCGAATCGTTGGTTGCGATTCTGTGTGTGTCTTGAGTGATTCGGCGGTCCGGTGCGTACCGGTGGGAGCAAGGAGTAACCCCCCACCCACTCAACGGCACGAGGATTCGTCATGAGGTCCCTGGAGAGGCATCGCGACGTCGGCGCGTACGCGCTCGGCGTGCTGGACGAGGCGGACGCCTTCCGCTTCGAGGACCACCTCATGGAGTGCCCCCGCTGTGCGGCACACGTGACCGAATTCGGGCCCGCGACCCGGCAGTTGATGCTGTACCGGCGCGCGACACCGCGCGTCGTGCACCCCACGGCGCAGCCCGGCCCCCGGATGCTGGAGCGGCTGCTCGGCGAGGTGGCGGTACGGCAGCGGGCGCGCCGCAGGCGGCTGTGGTACGCCCTGGCCGCGTCGGTGGTCCTCGCGGTGGCCGGACCCGGCATCGTGCTCATGGCGAGCGACAGTGGCGGGGCCGCCGCGCGGGTCACCGCGACCGACGAACGCTCGGGCGTGTGGGCCGAGATCACCACCGAGGACGAGACCTGGGGCAGCGAGGTGGAACTCAAGGTCAAGGACGGCGCCGGCCCCCGTGCCTGCGTCCTCGTCGCCATCGGCCAGGACGGCTCCGAACAGACGATCACCAACTGGAACGTCCCCGACCACGACGCCCGCGCCAACACCATGCGCGGCGGCGCGTCGATGCACCCCGACCAGATCGTCCGGTACGAGGTGCGGACGACGGACGGGAAGCACCTGGTGACGCTCGAACCCCGCTGACCGGCCCGCACATCGCCTGATTTGCCGTTAGGCGGCCACGGACGGAAACTGGACATACCGACGCGGAGCCACTGGCAGGCCCCCCGCTCCGCGCCGCCCCTGGGAGCACGAGCGAAGGGGCTGAACCGGTGGGCGACCAATTGATGATCCTCCTCTCCGAGGAGGGGGCGGAAGCCGAACGCGTGGCGGAGCTGACCGGCTACCTGCGCGAGGAACTGCTTCAGCTCGACGTGGACGATGTGACGGCCGTTCCCGGGGAGGCGATTCCGCCCGGAGCACGGGCCGTGGACGTCGCCCAGATCGGCTCCCTGCTGGTCGCGCTGGGCGGCTCGGCCACCGCACTGACCCAGGTGGTGGCAGTGGTCCGGGGCTGGCTCGGCCGGTGCCATGACGCGCGCCCCTCGCTGCGCCTGCAGTTGGACGACGACGTCCTGGAGGTCTCCAAGGCGACCGACGAGCAGGTCGCCGAGGCCTTCGAGGTCTTCGTGCGGCGCCACACGACGGCAGGAGCCCCGCCATGACGGAGGCCCGGCACGCGCTGATCATCGCCAACGACCGTTACGACGACCAAGGCCTCAAGCAACTCCGGGCACCCGCACAGGACGCCGCGGCCCTCGCCGAGGTCCTGCACGATCCCGAGATCGGCGACTTCGAGGTCGAGGTCATCCGCAACGAACCCGCCCATGTCACGAACCGGCGCATCGAGGCCTTCTGCAACGACCGCCGACGCGACGACATCCTGCTCCTGCACTTCTCCTGCCACGGCCTCAAGAGCGAGTCCGGCGAGCTCTACTTCGCCGCCAGCGACACCGACCCCCGGCTGCTGGACGCCACGGCGGTCCCCGCGCACTTCGTGCGCCGGTGCATGTCCCGCACCCGGGCGGGCAGCACCGTCCTCTTCCTCGACTGCTGCTACGGCGGCGCCTTCTCCCGGGGCTCGGGCTCCGTGCGCGCCACCGGCGACGTGAACGTCCTCGAGTCCTTCCGGGGCGACAAGCCCCCCGGCGGGCGCGGCAGGGCCGTCATCACCGCGTCCAACTCCATGGAGTACGCCTTCGAAGGACCCGAACTCGCCGAGAACTCCGCGCCACGGCCGTCGGTGTTCACCCACGCGGTGGTGCAGGGACTGGAGAGCGGCGAGGCGGATCGCGACGGGGTCGGCGACGTCACCCTCGACGGGCTGTACGACTACGTCTACGACCGCGTTCGCGAGGCCAATCCGCATCAGACGCCCAGCAAGGACGTGGAGATGGAGGGGGAGCTGATACTGGCGCACAGCCGGCGTGGCCGCATCAAGATCGTCAAAGTCCCCTCGCCGCCGTCGCTGACGGCCGCCGTCCACAGCGACAACGCCTTCACCCGGCAGGGCGCCGTCCTGGAACTGAGGTCCCGACTGCAGAACGAGTCCCTGCCCATCGCCGAAGGGGCACGTCAGGACCTGGAGGAGATCGCGCGCGACGACATCCGGCAGATCGCCGACCTGGCGAGCGGCGCGCTCCGCGAGGTCCGCCTGGCGCCCTCCCCGGACCGTCTGGACTTCGGCCGGGTGCCGCAGGGCTCGACGCCTCGGCAGCAGTCCCTGACCCTGGGCGGCCCGCCCCTCGCCCGGCACTGCGTGGCCCAGTCCACACAGCCGTGGCTGAGGGTCGAGCCGGTGGCGAACGGGCTGACCGTCCGGCTGGACACGTCCACCGAGGGCCCGCTGTCCGGTGACATCGTGCTCAAGGGGGTTGCCGACGACGCGGTGGTCCACGTGGAGGCGGTGGTGGCACCCGCGCCGGGGCAGGACGTTCCCAGACGTCCGGAGGATCCGCCGCGAGCCGGCCGGGACACGGTGATCATCGACACCGGACAGACCGGCCGGCCTCCCGAGCAGCCACACCGGGCCCCCCAGGAGCCCGTCGCGAGCCGGACCGCCCCCAGACCTCCCACGTCCCCCACCTCCCGGACGTCTCCCAGGTCCCGCTGGGCCCCCGCCCTCGCGGGTGCGGCCCTCGCCCTCGCCGTCACCTCGGTGGTCACGGTCGTCCTCGCCGCCGTGGGAGCGGCGCAAGCCGTGCGCGACAGGATCGAAGAGGGGCCGGGAGGCGCCATCGCGGACCACGTCGGCGAGTTCGGTGTGGTCACGTCGCTCACCATCTGCCTGATCACCGCCGCCGCCGCGCTCGTCCTCGGTGCGTTCGCCCGGCACGACCTCCGTGCGCGGCACGACCGCTACACGACCTCGGCGTCGAGCTGGACGAGCAGCCTCACCTCGCTGGCGAAGGGCCTGGCCGTCCCGGCCCTGATCCTGGGCGCGCTCGCGCTGGTCACCTACCTCGTGGGCAGCGAGCACTGGTGACTCACTTCAGCAGCCTGGACAGCCGCCGGTCCGCCAGTGGCCTGCCGCCCGTCTGACACGTCGGGCAGTACTGGAGCGAGCGGTCGCTGAAGGAGACCTCGCGGATGGTGTCGCCGCACACCGGGCAGGGCTCGCCGGTGCGGCCGTGGACGCGCAGGCCGCTCTTCTTCTCGGCCTTGAGCCGTCCGGCCGCCACTCCCCGGGAACGCTCGACCGCCTCCGTGAGGGTGGAGCGCAGGGCCTCGTACAGACGGCCGGTCTCCTCGGGTGTGAGGGACGAGGTCGGCTTGAACGGGGACATCTTCGCCGCGTGCAGGATCTCGTCGCTGTAGGCGTTGCCCACGCCCGCGATGAGGCTCTGGTCCCGCAGGGCGCCCTTGATCTGCCTGCGTTCACCCCTGAGCAGGGCGGCGAGTCGGGCCTCGTCGAAGTCGTCGGCGAGCGGGTCCGGGCCCAGCCGGGCCACCCCCGCGACGTGCTGGGGATCCTGGACGACGTACACCGCGAGGCGTTTCTGCGTGCCCGCCTCCGTCAGGTCGAAGCCCGCGCCGGTCTCCAGGGCCACGCGCAGCGCGAGGGGGCCCTTGCCGGGGCGGGGCGGGCCGTCGGGGAGCCGGTCCTTCCAGTGGAGCCAGCCGGCGCGGGCCAGGTGGGTCACGAAGTGCGGGCCGCCGTCCGTCTCCAGATCGAGGAACTTGCCGTGCCGGTGCACGGCGGTGACCTCGTGGCCTTCGAGGGCGGTGAGCGGAGGGTCGTACGTCTTCAGGACACTGATCGCGACGGGCAGCACGCGGATGATCTCGTGGCCGACGAGGTTGTCGGTCAGGAAGTCCTTGAGCGCTTCGACCTCGGGCAGTTCCGGCATACGTCCAGAGTGCCACCGCGGGCCGTCGCGCTCAGGTCAGCCGCGGTCGGGCACCACGAACTCGCACCACACGCACTTGCCGCCGCCGCGCGCCTCCACGCCCCACGCGTCGGTGAGCAGGTCGACGAGGAGCAGGCCACGGCCGGACACGCCCGACTCGCCCGCCTCGCGGCGGCGTGGCAGGGCGCTGGAGGCGTCCTCTACCTCGACGCGCAGCCGGCGGCCGCCGCCGGTGAGGACCCGCAGGGTGACGATCGCGGAACCCTCGGTGTGCATCAGGGCGTTGGTGATCAGTTCGTCGGCGACCAGCTCGATCTCGTCGGAGAGGTCACGGGCCTCCCAGGCGCCGACCGCGGCACGGATCATGTGCCGGGCCTCGGTGAGGGCCTCGGGGTCGCCGGATGCCACGTGCTGCTGGAGACGGCCCTGGGCCCGCGGGGTGTCCAGGCTGCGGCGGCGCAGCAGGAGCAGGGCGACGTCGTCGTCGCCGCCGCGTTCCTCGGCGAGGTCGATGAGCCGGTCGGCGAGGTCGCGGACGTCGTCCGGGCCGGTGGCGATGAGGCCCGTCAGGGTCCGCATGCCGTCGTCGAGGTCGGCGCCGGGCTGTTCGACCAGGCCGTCGGTGCACAGCAACAGGGTGTCGCCGGGGTCCAGTTCGAGGGTGGCGACCGGGTATTCGAGGCTCCCGAACTCGGCGGACAGACCGAGCGGCAGTCCGCCCTCCACGAAGACGCGGCGGCAGCTGCCGTCGGGGCGTCGGACGAGCGGGTCGATGTGGCCGGCCCGGACCATCTGGACCACGCCGGTGGCCAGGTCGGCCTCCGCGTACAGACAGGTCGCGAAGCGGTCGGTGTCGAGTTCGTGGAGGAAGACGGAGGCGCGGGCCATCACCGTGGCCGGTGTGTGGCCCTCGGCCGCGTACGCCCGCAGGACGATACGCAGCTGGCCCATGACGGCGGCCGCGTGCGTGTCGTGACCCTGGACGTCACCGATGACGGCGCCGACCCGGCCGCCCGGCAGCGGGATCACGTCGTACCAGTCGCCGCCGATGTCCCGGCCGAGTGAGCCCGCGGCGCTGCCGGCGCGGTAGCGGACGGCGACGTCGGCGCCGGGGACGCTGGGGATGGTGCGCGGCAGCATGGCCTGCTGGAGGCCGGTGGCGAGGTCCTTGTCCTGCTCGTAGAGCATGGCCCGCATGAGGCTCTGGGCGATGCTGCTGCCGAGCGCGACCAGGACGTTGCGGTCCTCCGGCGAGAAGCCGTACCGGTCGCTGTAGAGCAGGCCCATGGCGCCGATCGGGCGGGCCTCGGCGATGAGCGGGAGGTAGGCGGCCGACGTGATGTTCAGGTCGGTGATGTACGGCCACAGGACCGGGTACCGGTCGGCGAACTCCTCGGGCGACTCGATGAAGCGGGGGCTGAGGGTCCGGACGGCCTCGCTCATCGGGTACGGCTCGTCGATCCGGGTGATGTCGGTGCCGGGGACGAAGCTGCCCTCCGGGCCCTCGGCGACCAGCCGGATGCGATCGGCCTCGACCAGGCCGAAGACCAGGCTGGTGGCACCGAGGTGGGTGAGACCTTGGGTGTCCTTGAGGACGTCGATGACGTCCTGGACGGTGCGGGCATGGGCGAGGGCGGCCGTGGTGAGCTGCACGACGTTGGTCTGCCGGCGCCTCGCCTCGTCCTGGGCGGCCTGCTCCTGGCGGGACGCGATGTCGCCGAGCTCCTGGGTGGCGTCGCGCACGATGCCGATGATCCGGCGCGGGCGGCCCGTCTCGTCGCGCCTGATGTAGCCCTGGGTGTGGGTCCAGCGCAGGCTGCCGTCCCGGCAGCGGAGACGGAAGTAGGTGCCGTAGTTCTCGCTGCCGTCCTTCATGGCCCGGGCGACCAGGGCGTCCAGCCGGTGGGCCTCGGCCTGCGGCACCCGGATGGCGAGGGTCGTCGGGTTCCCGTCGTACTCGTCGGGGCGCAGATCGAAGACCTCGTAGGCCTGGGGGTCCATGTAGAACAGACCGGTGTCCAGGTCCCAGTCGAAACTGCCCATGCGGTTGAGCGCCAGGATCGGATCCGGGTGGGCCGGCCAGTCGTCCGGGAGTGACAGGGCGCTCGCTCCCCGATCAACCATGTGGCCACCTTGCCAGGGTTTGTCTGATTTTTCGACCGGAGGGACGGGCCGGTGAGCTCGTGCGGTCAACTGTCGAAGACATCGGTGGGGCTGCCGAAGACACTGTCCGTACCGGCCGGGTCGTCGGGGATCAGTCCCCCGCCGTCGGGCAGGTCGGGGGCGTCCGGCACGGTCTGGGGGCCGACCTCCTCCGCGGAGTCGAGGGAGTCGAGATCGAGGGGATCAGGGGTATCGGGGGGATCGAGGGAGTCCGGGTGGTTGCCGGGGCCCTCGACGGCCGGCTCCTGCGGGACCGCCGTCCCGGTACCGGGCAGACGCGTGTCGTCCGGCGGGACGAGAGGGGTCCCCGGCTCGCTCGTGGGGGGCGTCGCGGTCGCCGTGGCCGTGGCCGTGGGGCAGTCCGGGATCGCGCTCGCGGGCGGGTCCGCGGGGGTGCCGGTGGGCAGGTCCGTAGGTGTGCCGGTGGGCAGGGGCGTGGGTTCGTCGACCGGTACGCCGTCGGAGGTTGCCGGGGTGGCGGTGGGGGTGGGGGTGGGGGTCGCGCAGTCGGTCGGCTCCGGGAAGGAGCTCTCCGTACGGGGCGACGCACTCTCGTCCGGCGAGGCGCTGGACGTGCTCTTGTGCGGGGACGCGGACGGGGGCGGCGGTACCGGGTCCGGGGCGGGCACGACGCGGTCGTGGCGGACGTCGTGGCCGATGCGCCGCTCGATCCAGGTGGTGGTGACGACGTCGATGATCGTGACGTTGGTGATGACCTGGGCGGCCGGGGCCACCACGATCACCCGGTCGGGCCGGTATCCGGCCCAGGGTCGGCCGCTGGTGGCGGGGCCGCCCGGCAGCGCCACCGGCGGTTCGAGCGGGTTGCCGCAGGCGCAGCGCACGCGTGGCACGCCCCGGCGGTCGACGAGGACGGCGGTGCCGGCCTCCAGGACGGACTGGTAGCTCGTCGTCCGGCCGTCGCGGTAGCCATGGCCGGTGACCCGCGTGTCGGCGCGCAGGGTGACCGGCGCCAGTCCGCGCAGGTAGTCCGGGATCGAGGCCTGGTCGATGCCCTCGGCCCGGGCGAAGGCGCGGGCCCTGGCCCGGTCGCGGGTCAGGTGGTCGATCTGCCGGCCGACGTCGCAGCTGCCGACCCGTGCGGTGCCGGTGTAGAGCCCGGGCGTGCCGCCGGACACGGACCGTACAGGCGTCGATCCCGACCGGTCCGGTTGCGGCGTTCGGGTGACCGGTGGCGGCGGCGTGGCCGTCGAGGTCGCCGTGGAGTCGGTGAAGGGATCCGGGCCCTGGACCGCGGCCGGCTGCAGGAGGAGCCCCCCGCTCACCTTCGTCTCCTCGTCCTCGCCGCCGCACCCGGCGACGAGGAGCGCCGCCGAGAGTACGCAGGCCGTGACGAGCGTTCCGGTGGGTATGCGCACCACACTCTCCCGTCCATCCCGGGCAGTTCGTCACTATTGTCTGCTTCACTCACTCGGGTTACGCAAGCGGAGCCGAGGTACACGGAGAGTCACCCGGGTTCCGGCGCGAGCGTCGAGAGCGCGAGCATGGAGAGGAGGAGCACACGGCCGTGGAGTGGTTCACCGCACCCGAGTACTGGATGAGCCGACTGGTCTTCCAGAGGGCTCTGGCCGTGCTGTACCTCGTGGCGTTCCTGACGGCGGCCCTGCAGTTCCGTGCGCTGATGGGTGAGCGCGGCATGCTGCCCGTCCCCCGCTTCGTCGAACGGGTCCCCTTCAAGCGCGCCCCGAGCCTGTTCCAACTCCACTACTCGGACCGGTTCTTCGCGGTCTGCGCGTGGACGGGCTGCGCGGTGTCGGCGGCACTCGTCGCGGGACTCGACTCACTCCTCCCGCTGTGGGGCGCGATGGTGCTGTGGCTGGTGCCGTGGGTGCTGTACCTGTCGATCGTGAACGTCGGACAGACCTGGTACGGCTTCGGCTGGGAGTCCCTGCTGCTGGAGGTCGGTTTCCTCGCCGTCTTCCTCGGCAACGACGAGGTGGCGCCGCCGGTCCTGGTGCTGTTCCTGCTGCGCTGGATCCTGTTCCGGGTCGAGTTCGGGGCGGGTCTGATCAAGATGCGCGGCGACGAGTGCTGGCGGAAGCTGACGTGCCTGGACCACCATCACGAGACGCAGCCGATGCCGGGGCCGCTGAGCTGGTTCTTCCACCATCTGCCCAGGCCCCTGCACCGGGTGGAGGTGGCCGCCAACCACGTCACCCAACTCGTGGTGCCCTTCCTTCTGTTCACCCCACAGCCGGTCGCCACGGCGGCGGCCTCGCTGATGATCCTCACCCAGCTGTGGCTGGTGCTCTCGGGCAACTTCTCCTGGCTGAACTGGATCACCATCGTGCTCGCCCTGCCTGCGGTGCGGCTCCCCGCCGATCCGCCGTCGGTGCCCGGCACCCCGCTCTGGTACGAGGTGCTGGTCCTGGCGGTCGCCGCGCTGCTGGTCGGGCTCAGCCACCGGCCGGTGCGCAACATGCTCTCCCGCCGCCAGGTCATGAACCGCTCCTTCGACCCGCTGCACCTGGTCAACACCTACGGCGCCTTCGGCAGCGTCAGCCGGGTGCGCCACGAGGTGGTCGTCGAGGGCACGGACGACGACGTGCCGCGCGAGGACTCCGACTGGCGGGAGTACGAGTTCAAGGGCAAGCCCGGCGATCCCGGGCACTGGCCGCGCCAGTTCGCGCCGTACCATCTGCGCCTCGACTGGATGATGTGGTTCGCCGCGCTGTCGCCCGCGTACGCCGGGTCCTGGTTCGGCGCCCTGGTGGAACGGCTCCTGGAGAACGACCGCGACACGCTGAAGCTGCTGCGCCGCTCCCCGTTCCCGGCCGACGCCCCGCCCCGCTACGTCCGCGCCCGCCTCTTCCGCTACCGGTACACGACGTGGCGTGAGCTGCGGGAGACGGGCGCGTGCTGGGAGCGGACCTTCGTGCGCGAGTACCTGCCGCCCACGCGGCTGGCGGGGACGGCTCAGAGGTCGTAGACGCGGGTCGCGGTGGTCTCGAAGATCCGGGTTCGCTCCTCGGCGCCGGCCAACTGCCGTGCGAGGTCCAGCACGTCGCCGTACGTCGCCTCCGTCGTGCACACCGGCCAGTCCGAGCCGAACATCAGCCGGTCCGGGCCGAAGGCGTCCCGCACCGTGTCGGCGTACGGGCGCAGGTCGTCGACGGTCCAGGAGCCCGGGGCCGCCTCGCTGACCAGGCCGGACAGCTTGCAGACCGTGTTGGGCAGGGCGGCGAGGGCGCGGACGTCGGACGCCCAGGGTTCCAGGGCGCCGGAGGCGACGGGTGGCTTGCCCAGGTGGTCCAGGACGAAGGTGAGTCCGGGCAGGGAGGCCGCCGCCGCGGTGCAGGCCGGGAGCTGATGGGGCAGGACGACCAGGTCGTAGACCAGGCCCGCGTCGGCGACGGCGGCGAGTGAGCGCCGTACGTCCGCACGCAGCAGCCACTTCGGATCCGGCTCGCCCTGGACCTGGTGGCGGATGCCCTTGAGGTACTGGCCGCCGGGCAGCTCCCGCAGCCGGGCCAGCTCGTCGGCGACGCCGGGGTGGGTGAGGTCGGTCCAGCCGACGACGCCCGCGATCAGCTCGTGGTCGGCCGCGAGGGCGAGGAACTCCGGGGTCTCCTCGGCGACGGTGACCGTCTGGACGAGCACGGTGCGGTCGACCCCGGCCGCGCGGGCCTCGGGAACGAGGTCCTTGACCGTGAAGTCGCGCCGGAGCGGACTGTGCGCGTCGATCCAGTCCTGGTCCCGGACGGACAGGTCCCACACGTGGTGGTGCGCGTCCACGGTCACGGCAGCTCCCACACGACGGGCAGGCCGGCGTCCGTGCCCTGTCCGGAGTAGTCGTGCACCACGTCAAGCAACTCGGCCATGCGGGCCTGCCAGGCGACGTTGACCGGCAGCTTCTCCAGTTCGGCGAGGAGGCGGGCGTAGTCCTCGCACTCCAGGACGTGGAAGAGGTCGGTGCCGCTGCGCCAGATCGTCCAGGAGACGGCACCGGCGGCGCGGATGGCGTCGGTGAGCTCGGCCGGGACCTCGCGGTGGGCGGCCTCGTACGCGTCGACGCGGTCGGCGCGGACCTTGGTGTGCAGGGCCACTCTCATGACGGCTCCTCGGTGGGGACGGGGGCGTCGCCCGGCAGGAGGCCGGTGTCGCGCGCCTCCCGCCAGAAGGCGGCGGGGACGGACGCCGCGAACTGGTCGGCGCAGTCGTGCGCTTCGGCCGCCGAACGGACGCCGACGAGGACGCTCGCGACCGCCGGATGGGCGGCGCAGAAGGCCAGCGCCGCGGCTCGCAGGGTGGTGCCGTGGCGGTCGGCGAGAGCCTTCAGACGCAGGGCCCGGTCCAGGACGTCGGCCGGCGCCCGGGCGTAGTCGTACGTCGCGCCCGGCCGCGGGTCGGCCAGCAGGCCGGAGTTGAAGGCGCCGCCGATGACGACGGACGTACCGCGTGCGACGGCCGCCGGGAGGAGGTCGGTGAGCGCGTCCTGGTCGAGCAGGGTGTAGCGGCCGGCGCACAGCACCACGTCGACGTCCGTGTCCCGGACGAAGCGGGTGAGCATCGCGGACTGGTTCATGCCCGCGCCGATCGCGCCGACCAGGCCCTCCGAGCGGAGTTTCTCCAGGGCCGGGTAGCCCTCGCGGAAGGCCTGTTCGGCGTGGTCGTCGGGGTCGTGGAGGTAGACGACGTCGACATGGTCGAGGCCGAGGCGCTCCAGGCTCGCCTCCAGGGTGCGTCGTACGCCGTCGGCACTGAAGTCCCACACGCGGCGGTGGGTGGCGGGGACGGCGAACCCGTTCGCCAGGTCGTCGCCGCTCGCCTCGGTGGGCTCCAGGCGGCGGCCCACCTTCGTCGACACCGTGTACTGCGCGCGAGGGTGCTCGCGCAGGGCCGCGCCGAGGCGGCGTTCGGACAGGCCGGTGCCGTAGTGCGGGGCGGTGTCGAAGTAGCGGACGCCCCGCTGCCAGGCGGCGGTCACGGCCTCGTGCGCCTGCTCCTCGCCGACCTCGGTGAAGAGGTTGCCGATCACGGCGGCGCCGAAGGCGAGCTCGCTGACCCGGACGCCGCTGCGGCCGAGCGTGCTCACTGGCCCGCCGGGCGCAGTCGCAGGCCCTGCATGCCGCCGTCCACGGCGAGTGAGGTACCCGTGGTGGCGCCGGACAGCGGGCTCGCCAGGTAGGCGATGGCGCCCGCGACCTCGTCGGCCGTGACGAGGCGGCCGGTGGGCTGGCGGGCCTCCAGGGCGGCGCGTTCGGCGGCCGGGTCGGGGGCCTTGGCCAGCAGACGGCCGATCCACGGGGTGTCCGCCGTGCCGGGGTTCACACAGTTGACGCGGATGCCCTCGCGGACGTGGTCGGCGGCCATGGCGAGGGTGAGCGAGTACACGGCGCCCTTGGTCGCGCTGTACAGCACCCGCTGCGGCAGGCCGGCGGTGGCCGCGATGGAGGACGTGTTGACGATCGCCGCGTGCGCGGACTCCCGCAGGTGCGGCAGGGCGGCGCGGGCGACGCGGACCATGCCGACGAGATTGACGTCCAGGACGCGGTGCCACTCCTCGTCGTCGTTGTCCTCGACGGTGCCCTGGGCGCCGATGCCCGCGTTGTTGACCAGGACGTCGAGGCCGCCGAGGTCGGCCGCCGCGGCCGCGACGGCCGTGCGTACGGAGGCGTCGTCGGTGACGTCGGCCCGGTGGGCGAGCAGCGGCTTGTCCACCGACGACGGGTCCAGGTCGAGTACGGCGACCTGGGCGCCGCGCGCCGCCAGGAGTTCCGCCGTCGCCCTGCCGATGCCGGAGGCGCCGCCGGTCACCAGGGCCCTGAGGCCCTCGAAGTCGCTCATGCCGCCTGTCCCTTCGTGTTCTCGTCGTCGTGCGTCTCGAGGTCGGCGGCCCAGAAGGCGCCGTCGGGGAAGGTGTACCGCGCGATGGACTCCGGTCGCATGGCGGCCGAGAAGCCGGGCGTGGTGGGTGCCGTGTAGTGACCGTCGCGGATCACCACCGGGTCGAGGAAGTGGTCGTGCAGATGGTCGACGTACTCGATGACCCGGTCCTCGGTGGTGCCGGACAGGGCCACGTAGTCGAACATCGACAGGTGCTGGACGAGTTCGCACAGGCCGACACCGCCCGCGTGCGGGCAGACCGGCACGCCGAACTTGGCCGCGAGGAGCAGGACGGCCAGGTTCTCGTTGACGCCGGCGACCCGGGCCGCGTCGATCTGCACGATGTCGACGGCGCCGGCCTGGAGGAGCTGCTTGAAGACGACCCGGTTCTGCACGTGCTCGCCGGTGGCGACCTTGACCGGGGCCACCGCCTTGCGGATCGCCGCGTGGCCGAGGATGTCGTCGGGGCTGGTGGGCTCCTCGATCCAGTACGGGTCGAACTCGGCGAGCGCCTTGGTCCAGCGGATCGCCTCGTCGACGTCCCAGCGCTGGTTGGCGTCGATCGCCACCCGGATGCCGGGGCCGACGACCTCGCGGGCGACACGGCAGCGCCGTACGTCGTCGTGGAGGTCGGCGCCGACCTTGAGCTTGATCTGCCGGAAGCCGTCCGCGACGGCCTCGGCGGCGAGCCGGGTCAGTTTCTCGTCGTCGTAGCCGAGCCAGCCCGGGGAGGTGGTGTAGGCGGGGAAGCCCCGGGCGAGCAGGTCGGTGGTGCGCTCGGCGGCGCCCTCCCGGCCCCTGCGCAGGAGCTCCAGCGCCTCCTCGGGCGTGAGCGCGTCGGTGAGGTAGCGGAAGTCGATCTGGGCGACCAGCCACTCGGGGTCGGCCTCGGCGAGCAGCCGCCACAGCGGCTTGCCTGCGCGCTTGGCCGCCAGGTCCCACACGGCGTTGGTGACCGCGCCGATCGCCATGTGCATCACGCCCTTCTCGGGCCCGAGCCAGCGCAGCTGGCTGTCGCCGATCAGGTCCCGGAAGAGGGAACCGGGATCCGCGCACAGCTCGTCGACGGACCGCCCGACCACATGGTGGCGCAGCGCGTGGATCGCGGCGACCTGGACCTCGTTGCCCCGCCCGATGGTGAAGGTGAAGCCGTGCCCCTCCGGCCCGCCCTGCGCACCGGTACGCAGCACGACGTACGCGGCCGAGTAGTCGGGGTCCGGGTTCATCGCGTCGGAGCCGTCGAGCTCGCGCGAGGTGGGGAAACGGATGTCGTAGGTGTCGACCGCGGAGATGCGGCAGGGCGGGACGGGCGTCGCGGACACAGAGGGCCTTTCGGTCGGAGACGGGGGCAGGGCGGGATCAGTCCTGGGCGCGTCCCGTCGTCACGCGGGCGATCATGAGGGCGACCAGGATGATCCCGCCGTAGATGGCCTGGATCCAGAAGGACGGCACCTGGGCGAGGGTGAGCAGGTTCTGTACGACTCCTAGGAGGAGTACGCCGGTCAGGGCGCCGAACATGGTGCCCTTGCCGCCGTCGAGGCTGATGCCGCCGATCACCGCGGCCGCGAACACGGTGAAGATCATGTTCTGGCCCTGGTTGGCGCTGATGGCACCGACGTAGCCGGTCTGCATGATGCCGCCGACGGAGGCGAGGACGCCCGCGACGACGAACACGCCGAGCATGACGCGTTCGACGCGGATGCCGGCCGCGCGGGCCGCGTCCGCGTTGCCGCCGATGGCGTACAGGGCCCGCCCGATGCGGTGGTATTTCAGGATGAACCCGGCGAGGGCGAAGGAGATCGCGGCGACCCACACCGACATGGGGATGGTCAGGAAGGTGGTGGTGGCGAGGGAGTAGAAGCTGTCGGGCATGCCGAACAGCGTCTTGCCCTTGGTGGCGCCGACGAGCAGACCGCGCAGGACGATCAGCATGGCGAGCGTCACGATGAACGCGTTCAGCTTGAACTTGACGACCAGGATGCCGTTGAAGGCGCCGATCGCCCCGCCGACCACGAGGACCGCCAGCAGCGCGAGCACGGCCGGGAACTCCGTGCCCCAGCCGGACTGGGCGACCGGCAGGACGAGGAGCGCGCCCACGGCGGGCGCGACACCGACGACGGATTCGAGGGACAGGTCGAACTTGCCGGTGATCAGGACCAGCGACTCGGCCAGCACGACCATCGCGAGCGCGGCCGAAGCGCCGAGGATCGAGATGAGGTTGCGTTCGGTGAGGAACGAGTCGTTGACCACCGCGCCGAGCACCATGAGTAGCAACAGGGCGGGGACGAGAGCGAGTTCGCGGGCCCGGCGCAGCAGGACGGTCCTGGCCGACCGGGCGGCGGGGGTCTGGAGCGGGGCGAGCGGCGGGGCCGCCTTGGTGTCAGCCATGGTCCACTCCTTCGATGGAGGCGATCAGCTCGTGGTCGCGCCAGCCCGCCGGGTGCTCGGCGACCACGCGGCCGTGGAAGAGGACGAGGACGCGGTCGCAGCGTCTGAGGTCGTCGAGTTCGTCGGAGACGACGAGGACGGCGGTGCCGTCGTCGCGGGCAGTGTCCACGCGGGCGAGCAGGGACTCCTTCGACTTCACGTCGACGCCCGCGGTGGGGTTGATGAGGACCAGCAGGCGCGGGTCGGAGGCGAGGGCGCGGGCCATGACGACCTTCTGTGCGTTGCCGCCGGACAGGTCGGAGACGGGCTGGTCGGGGCCCTCGGCGTGGATGTCGAGGCGTTCGATCAGCTCGGTGGCGAAGCCGCGTTTGCGGTCGGTGCCGACGAAGCCGAAGCGGCCGAGCCGGTCCAGGACGCTCATGGTGGCGTTGTCGCCGATGGTCATGCCGATGACGAGCCCCTGGGCGTGCCGGTCACGGGGCACGCAGCCGACGCCGGCTTTCAGCGTTGCCTGCACGTCGCCGAAGGGAAGCCGCTGTCCGTCCAGTCGGGCCGTGCCGCCGCTGGGCTTGTGCAGTCCCGTGAGCGACTCGGCGAGTTCGATCTTGCCGCTGGCGCTGGACCCGGCGAGTCCGACGACCTCGCCGCGGCGGACGGTCAGGTCGACGTCCTCGTACGACGGTGAGGTGAGGCCCCGCACGTCGAGGAGGACGGGGGCGCTGACGTCGACCTCCCTGACGTGCCCGGCCTGCTCGGCGATCGACTCGCCCGCCATGGCCTCGACCAGGGCGGCGCGGGGGAGGTCGGCGACCGGGGCCGTGGTGATCCAGCGGGCGTCGCGCAGCACGGTCACGGTCTGGCACACCTCGTACACCTCCTGGAGGTGGTGCGAGATGAACAGGAAGGTGACCCCGGACTTCTGCAGGGCGCGCATCCGGCTGAAGAGCCGCTCGATCTCCCGGTTGTCGAGCTGGGCGGTCGGCTCGTCGAGGACGATGAAACGGGCGCCGAAGCTCAACGCCCGTGCGATCTCCACCATTTGGCGGTCCTCGACCTTGAGGTCCGCGGTACGTGCCTCGGGGTCGACGTGGACGTCCCAGGCGGCCAGCAGTTCGGCCGCCTCGGCCTTGAGGCGGCGCCAGCTGATGAAACGCCGCTGGAGCGGCTGCCGGTTGATGAATAGGTTCTCGGCGACCGTCAACTCGGGTACCACCGTGGGCCTTTGGTAGACGCAGGCGACCTTGCGGCGCCAGGCGTCCCGGTCGGCCGGCGGGGGCGCCGGTTCGCCGTCGAAGCGAACCGTGCCCTCGTCGGGGGCCTGGAGGCCGGTGAGGAGAGTGACGAGGGTCGACTTGCCCGCGCCGTTGCGGCCGACCAGGGCGTGCGACTCGCCGGGCAGGACGGTGAGCCGGCCGTCGGCGAGGGCGGTGGTGGGGCCGTAGCGCTTGACGATCCCTCGCGCTTCCACAAGTGGTGTGCTCATCCGACCGTGTTGCCCCACAGCTTGGGGTCGTCGACGTTCTCCTTGGTGACCAGCGGCGCGGGCAGCTGGTCCTCCAGGATGCCGCTGGGCAGCTTGACGATCGTCGAGTCGTGGTCGGTGGGCCCCGGCTCGAACGTCTTCCCCTGCATCGCCGCCTTGATGTAGTACATGCCGTACTTGGCGTACAGGTCGGCGGGCTGGGAGACGGTGGCGTCGATCTCGCCCTTGCGGATGGCGTCGAACTCCTGCGGGATGCCGTCGTTGGAGACGATCGTGATGTGGCCCGCCTGGCCGACCTTCTTCAGCATGCCCTTCGACTTGAGGGTCTGCAGGGTCGGGGCGAGGTAGACGCCGCCGGCCTGCATGTAGATGCCCTTGATGTCGGGGTTGGCGTTGAGAAGGGTGTCGAGCTTCGAGGCGGCCGTGTCGGACTCCCACTTGGCGGGGATCTCCAGCACCTTCAGCTTCGGGAACTCCTTCTTCACACAGGCACGGAACGCCTCCGAGCGCTCGCGGCCGTTGACCGAGGCGAGGTCGCCCATGATCTGCACGACCTTGCCCGAGGAGATCTCCTTGCCCAGGTACTGGCAGGCCTTCTCGCCGTACGCCACGTTGTTGGCGCGGACGACCATGGCGACCTTGCCCTTGTCCGGCGCCACGTCGACCGCGACGACCGGCACGCCCTTGCGCTCGGCCTGGTCGAGGCCGGCCTCGATGGCGGCGCTGTCCAGGGGCGCGACGACCAGACCCTTCACGCCCTGGTTGAGCACGTTGTTGATGTCGGTGATCTGCTGTGAGGGATCGCTGTTGGAGTTGACCGTCTTCATCGCGTCCACCCCCTCGGACTTCGCCGTCTTGGGCACGTAGTCGTTGTACGACTGCCAGAACGGCGAGGTCAGCAGCGGCAGGATCACGCCGACCTTGCCGGTGCCGTCCCCTCCCGCGTCGCCGGCCGAGCCCGCGGTGTCCTTGGTGCTCCCGCACGCGGCGAGCACGAGCGAGGCGCCGGTGACCGCCGCCACCGCACCGAACGTCCGAAACCTGTTCCGCTTCCCCACTGTTCTGCCGGGCATCTTGCAGCTCCTCATCGAGCGTGTTCGAGCAGATGACCGCATACTTATCAGACCACTCGGCCGGAGGAACAGTCTTCGGAGGCACATTTCCCGGAGTTTCGGCCGTAGTGGTCCGACCACTCTGGTGGTTAGACTGCGGCGCACCCGGTGAGTGGAGGAACGGCGTGGACGAGACGGCCCCCCAGAAGGGCACCGTGACGCAGCGCGCCATCGAGCGGATCAAGGCGATGATCGGCGAAGGGCGGCTGGAGCCGGGCCAGCGGCTGCCCACCGAGCGTGATCTGGCGGTGCAGCTCGGCATCTCCCGCAGTTCGATGCGCGAGGCCATCCGCGCGCTCACGGTGCTGGGCGTGCTGGAGGCCCGGCACGGCTCGGGCATCTACGTGACACAGCTGGAGGCCGGCGACCTGCTGGAGACCTTCGGTGTGGTCGCCGACCTCTCGCGTGGCCCGCGCCTGGTGGAGCTGCTCGAGGTGCGCCGCATCCTGGAGTCGACGGCGACCGCGCTGGCCGCCGCCCGGATCACCCCGGACCAGCTCGCCGAGGTCGAGAAACACCTCACGGCCATGAACGCCACCGAGGACCCCGAGGAAATCCTCGCCCACGACCTGGCCTTCCACCGCGAGATCGCCGCGGCCGCCGGCAACGAGACCATGGCCGCCATCCTGGACGGCCTCTCCTCCCGCACCTTCCGTGCCCGCGTCTGGCGCGGCTACCAGGAGGAGGGCGCCTTCGCCCGCACCCGCCGCGAGCACGCGGCGATCCACCGCGCGCTGGTCGCCCGCGACCCGGAGGCGGCGCGTGCCGCCGCCGCCGCGCACGTGGGGGAGGTGGAGCAGTGGCTGCGCTCCCAGGTGGTCGACGGCATCCGCTGAACCGGGGCCGGGCGTCCGCAGGTCGGAGGCCGGACGCCCGTCGGTCAGGGGCCGGACACCCGTCGATCACGGGCTGTGGGACGCTGCGGTATGCAGACCGAGCCGGTCACCCTGTCCACGCCACGCCCCGTGCGGCGGCCCACGCTGGTGCAGGGCTGGCACGACCTGACCTTCCTGCACTGGCCGGTGGAGCCGGACCGGGTGGCGGCGCTGTTGCCGGCCGGCACCCGCCCGGACACCCTGGACGGGGTCACCTACGTCGGGCTGGTCCCGTTCCTGATGCGCGGGGTGGGCCTGGGACCGGGTCCCGGGCTGCCGTACCTCGGCACGTTCTGCGAGACGAACGTGCGCCTCTACTCGGTCGACGGCCAGGGCCGGCGCGGCGTCGTCTTCCGGTCCCTGGACGCGGCCCGGCTGCTCCCCGTCCTGATCGGCCGGCTCGGGGTCCGGCTGCCGTACACGTGGTCGTCGATGCGTCTGCGCCGCGAGCACGATGTGATCACCTACAGCTGCCGGCGGGGACGCCCTGCGGACGGCGGGCCGGTGAGCCGTGCGACGGTGCGCACCGGCCGGAGAATCGCGGAACCCACCCCTCTGGAACGGTTCCTGACGGCACGGTGGGGTCTGCATGTCTCGTGGCACGGGCGCACCCTGCACCTGCCCAACGAGCACGCGCCGTGGCCGCTGCACCGGGCCGAGCTGCTCGACCTCGACGACGGCCTGGTCACGGCCGCGGGCCTGCCGCCCATGACGGGCCCGCCGGTCAGCGTGCTCTACTCGCCGGGAGTGAAGGTGCGCTTCGGTACCCCCTCGCCGATCGGGGAACACTAGCCGTATGCGGTCATGGGGAACCCTCTGCGCAGCCGCCGCGACGATGCTGGCGGCCACGGTCGGCTGCACCGGAGGCAGTGCCGACGGCGACGCCGCCCGCACCACCCCGCCCGCGCCGACCGCCACCACGAGCCGGGCCCCCACCGCGACACCCTCCCCGACCCCCACGCCCGTCGACCCGGTGTCGATCCCGGGCCTGATCCAGCGCGAGCACCAGGGCTCCGGCCTGCGGCTCGGCACCGTCCTCACCCGCACCGCCGCCTACACCGGTTACCGGGTGACGTACGAGGCGAACGGGCTGACGATCTCGGGCCTGATGAACATCCCGACCGGCAGGGGACCGTTCCCCGCGCTGGTCCTGGCCCACGGTTACATCGACCCCGCCGTCTACACCACCGGCCGGGGCCTGGCCCGCGAACAGGACCTGCTGGCCCGCGAGGGTTACGTCGTCCTGCACACCGACTACCGCAACCACGCGGGTTCGGACGACGACCCGGACAACGACGTCAACCTGCGCCTCGGCTACACCGAGGACGTCATCGGAGCGGCGCTGGCCCTGCGCTCGTCCGGGCGTCCGGAGATCGACGGCGACCGCATCGGTCTGCTGGGCCGGTCGATGGGCGGCGGCGTCGTCTACAACGCCCTGGTGGTGGCTCCGGGGCTGTTCGACGCCGCCGTCGCCTTCGCGCCGGTCAGCTCGCGCCCGGCCGAGAACATCGACCACTTCCAGCGCCCCGCCGACGACCCCGTAGTCGCCGAGATAGAGGCGGAGCACGGCACCCAGAAGGAGAATCCGGCCTTCTGGCGCGCGGTCTCACCGGTCACCTACGTCGACCGCGTGACCGAGCCGCTGCTCATCCACCACGGCACCGCCGACGACACCTGCCCCCTCACCTGGACGCGGCAGACAGTCGCCGCGTTCGAGGCGGCGGGCAAGGACGTCGAGCTGCGCACCTACACCGGCGAGGGACACACGTTCGGACCGCAGTGGCCTCGCTCGATGGACGCCACCACGGCGTTCTTCCAGCGCCACCTGCGCTGAGGCCTCTCACAGACGCGAGCGGTACAGCCCGAACTCCGCGATCCGTACGGCCGCCCGTGCCCCCGTCACCCGTATCCGCCACCGCCGCGCCCGCACCGGGGCCGCCAGGAGCAGGATCCGGCTCGCGCCGACGGTCCCCGCCCACGTCACCTGCGCCCAGGCGCCGTCGCGATACGCCTCGACCACGAAGCTCTCCACCTGCTGGCCGTGCCGCACGTCCTCCGCCAGCCGGATCCGGTCCACCTCGCGTTCCGTGCCGAGGTCGACGGTGACGCGCCCGGGCGCCGCGGTGGTCCGGGCTCCGCTCGCCAGGTCCTCGGGCAGCTCCCGGTCCACCCGCTCGCGGAACTCCCGCAGCCGGGCCACGTCCGCGGCGGGCAGCAACCCGTCGGTGTCCGGCGGGACGTTGAGCAGGAGCACCGAGTTGCGGCCCACGGACCGGAAGTAGATGTCCGTCAACTGCTCGACCGTCTTGGGCTGTTGGCCGGCGTGGTAGAACCAGCCGTCCCGGATGGACACGTCGCACTCGGCCGGCCACCACTGCAGGTAGTCGGCCACCGGCCGGGCCGCGACCAGCGCCTTCCGGCTGCCCATGTCGGGAGCGTCGTAGGAGAGCGCGTAGTCGGTGCGCCCGTAGTCCTTCTCCTGGACCGGTACGACGCTCCACTCGTCCTCGCGGGCCGGCCCGCTCTCGTTGCCGACCCAGCGCACGTCGGGTCCGGACACGGCGATCGCGGCGTCGGGGGCGAGCGAGCGCACCAGGGCGTACCAGCTGTCCCAGTCGTACTTCTCGACCTTGTCCGGCGGGATGTGGCCCTGGGCGCCGTCGAACCACACCTCGTCGACCGGTCCGTACTCGGTGAGGACTTCGTGGAGCTGGTTGAGCATGTGGGCGCCGTAGTCGGTGGCCGGCAGGGTGTACGACCGCCCCGGTGTGCGGTCGTCGCCGTCGACAAGGGTGGGGATGGTGTGCGCGGAGCGGGCGCTGCCGTTGGCGTACACGCCGTGCAGATACTGGTTCTCGTCGGCGGGCGAGATGTAGACGCCGACCTTGAGGCCGTGTCGCCGCATCGAGTCGGCGAACGAGCGCAGTACGTCACCCTGTCCGCCCCGCCAGCTGCTGGACGCCACCGTGTGGTCGGTGTAGCGGGACGGGTAGAGCACGAAGCCGTCGTGGTGCTTGACGGTGAGGATGGCGAGCCTGAAGCCGCCGTCGCGCAGGGCTCTGGCCCACTGGTCGGTGTCGAGGCCGGCCGGCTGGAAGACGTCGGGGTCCTCGTCGCCGGTGCCCCACTCGAGGCCGGTGAAGGTGTTCACGCCGAAGTGCAGGAACGCGGTGCGTTCCAGGCGCTGCCAGGCGATCTGCCGTTCGGTGGGCCGGACCTGGGAGGCCTTGCGGACCAGGTCGGCCTCGGTGTCGTCCGGGGAGACGGGGATGCGGTGGCGGGGGTCTTCCGCCGCGGCGGACGCCGGCAGGGCGGGGACTCCGGTCACGGCGCATGCGGTGGCCGCGGTGACGAAGAGGCGTCGGGAGACGGTCATGGTGGGCTCCTCGCGTCAGCGGGCGGTCAGGTGCCAGAGGGCGGGCGCGTGTCGGTCGGGCGGGTCCTGCACGAGCGAACCGTCGTCGGCCACGCTCACGGCCATCCGCGTGATCGCGTTGACCAGGTGGTAGCCGCCCTCGGCGGGTTCCGCCTCCCAGCGCTGCAGGGTGTTCGCGGCGTCGCAGGTCTGCCCGGTGGCCTCGACGCCCGGCTGGAGCGGCACGTTGAGCGTGAGCCTCCCGCCGCGTATCTCCAGACAGCCTTCGTCGGTCCGCAGGGTCACATAGCCGTCCGCCGTGCGCCGCACCTCGGCGTCGAAGGACCGGCCGACCGTCTCGAAGGTGTACGTCCCGTCCGCCAACGGGACCCGCGTCAGGTCCCGCCATCCGGGCGCGTGCCCGACGGCCGTACCGCGTGCGGTGAACTCGGCGTACGTGGCGTCGGGGTGCGGGTCGCCCCAGGTGGCCTGGGCGATGTGCCGCAGGGCGGGCCACAGGGCGACGGAGACCTCGTTCTCGGTCTCGCCGCGGCCGTTGTCGGGCCAGAGACTGATCTTCGCGCCGGTGATGCCGTCGCCGGAGGTCAGCTTCTCGCCCTCGAAGCTGCGCGGATCCCAGTTCTGGTCGTACAGCCCCTCGGTGTCACTGTGGAAGCCGCCGCGCACGAGGTACAGCGCGTAGGCCGCGTTCATCAACGGGTAGCCCTGTGCGCGCAGCCGGCTCGGCTTCGTCGTCACGTTCAGCCAGTGCTCGACGGTCGTGCCCGCGGCCACCGGCACGGTGTTGGCGCCGGTGAGGCCGTCGTTCCAGATGCGCAGTTTCCTGCCCTTGGCCGCCGCGTAGGCGTGGACGCGGTTGACGAAGTCGATGAACGCGTCCTGGGGTGTGGCGTTCGGGCCGTACCTGTCCTGGGCGTACCGCAGGACCTGCGGGTACTTGGCGAAGTCGGAGCCGAGCATGTACTCGTCGGCTCCCATGTGCCAGGAGCCGGCGGTGAAGACCTGGGCGTACTCGTCGATCAGGCTCGTGTAGTAGTCGAAGGCGGCCGGCTGGGTGATGTCGAGGCGCGAGGGCTGCTTGGCGCCGTCGGAGTCGGTCAGTTGGAGATCCGGCCGGTTCCCGATCCACGGATCCATGTGTCCCGGGGAGTTGATCTCGGGGATGATCTCGACGTGGTACCGGTCGCCGAGCGCCACGAGACGGCGGATCTCGTCCTTGGTGTAGTAGCCCCAGGTGTTGGCCTCGGGGTGGGCGTCGCTCTTCACCTTGAGTTCGAGGAGCAGCTGGTTGAGCTTGTGGTACGCCATCTCACGGACGAGGTTTTCCAGCCACGGCAGCGAGATGTGGATGTAACAGGCGCAGACGCCGGCCCCCCGCTCCTGGTAGCGCGGCACGTCGACGGTGCGTCCGGCGGGGATCCGGTCACCCTGCGCGAGGAGCTGCAGGAGGGTCCGGGTGCCGTAGAAGGCGCCGGTCTCGGTGCCGCCGGTCACCGACAGCCGCTCCCCCGCGCGGAGTTCGTAGCCCTCGTCGCCGAGGGCCGCCCGCGACGGCCGTACGGCGATGAGGATGTCACCGGCGCGGGCGCCGCCCTTCACGACGGGGACCGTGCCGTGGCCCGCCGCCCGCAGGTCGTCGGCCAGGGTCGCGGCGACCCGTCGCTCGGCAGGGCTGTCCGCCACCAGACGGACGCCGTGCCGGAAGACGTAACTGCCGGAGGCGGGCGTCCAGTCGGTCAGGGCGGGGACGGTGAGCGGCGGACCCGGCTCCTGTCGCGCGAGCGCCGGAACCGGCGCCAGGAGCACCATCAGCACCGCCATGACGCCGATCAGTCTCAGCCGTTTTCTCATCAGCGACTCCCATTCATCGGAGGCCTGATGATTGGCTCGCCCTCTCAGCCTGTCAACGGGTCCCGAGGGCACTGAAGTTGGGTGATTGATCGGATGACCTGGCAGGTCAGTCGCCGGGGTCGACGGCCGGACCGCGAAAAGTCCAAGAAGACCGGTCCGAATGTCCAAGCGCGAGCGCTCTCGACGCGGCGCCCGCTCCCGGGCAGAGTTCTCCCTACGTACTCGCGAGTAGCCCTGAGGAGCCCCCGTGACCAGCTGGGTCGGCCGGACCGCCGCCGAGATCGCCGCCGCCGTACGGGACAAGCGGGCCACGCCCCGCGAGGTGGTGGCCGAGCACCTCGCCCGGATCGAGCGGCTCGACGCTCGCTTCGGCGCCTTCCGGGTGGTCCGGGCCGAGGCCGCGCTCGCCGAGGCCGACGAGCTGGCCACACGGGGCGACCTGGGCGAACTGCCCCTGGCCGGGGTGCCCGTGGCCGTCAAGGACAACCTCTCCGTGCGCGGCGAGACCATGCGCATCGGCTCCGCGGCCACTCCCGAGACGCCCGCCGACGAGGACCACGTCACCGTGGCCCGGCTGCGGGCGGCCGGCGCGGTGGTCGTGGGGCTGACCAACGTGCCCGAACTGTGCGTCTTCGGCACCTCGGAGGGCGTCCACGGCACCGCCCGCAACCCGTGGGACACCTCGCGCACGGCCGGCGGCTCGTCCGGCGGCAGCGCGGCCGCGGTCGCCGCCGGACTGGTGCCGATCGCCCTGGGCAACGACGGCATGGGCTCCCTGCGCATACCCGCGGCCAACTGCGGCCTGGTCACCATCAAGCCCGGCCCCCACGTGGTCCCGGCCGGCATCAGCGAGGGCGACTGGTTCGGCATGTCCGAGAACGGCCCCCTGGCGACCACGGTCGAGGACGCACGCCTGATGCTGTCGGTCCTCGCGGACACCGGGTTCGTACAACGGGACGCGTCCGCCACGCACAGGGTCGCCGTCTCCCTGCGCAGCCCGATCGCCGGCACCGCCGTCAGCACGCCGTACACGACGGCGGTCCGGGAGGCGGCGGAGCTGCTCATGAAGGCCGGTCACCGGGTACGCCGGGCCGATCCGTCGTACCCGCTGTCACTGAGCTTCACCTCGCTCGCCCACTGGACGGCCGGCACGGCAATCGACGCGCGGGGTCTCGACCGGCGGCTGCTGACACGGCGCACCCGGGTGCACGCGGCCGTGGGCCGGCGTTTCGTGAACACCGTGCGGTCCGGGGAGGGGCGTGAGGCGCTGCGCCGGCGTCTGGAGCCGTTCTTCGCCGAGTACGACGTGCTGATCACTCCGGCGCTCGCCCGCCGCTCCCCCAAGGCCGCGGCCTGGCACGAGCGGGGCTGGCTGCGCAACGTCCTGGCCAACACGAACTACTCGCCCCTGACCCCGCCGTGGAACCTGACCGGCTGGCCGGCGATGTCGGTCCCGTTCGGCACCCTGCCCTCCGGCGCCCCCTGTGCCGTACAGCTGGTGGGGCGGCCGGGTTCGGAGGCGGATCTGCTCGCGGTGGCGGAGCAGTTGGAGGAGCGGCGTCCGTGGCAGCGGACGGCGCCTCTGCAGTAGAGGCGGGCTAGAGGGCCCTGTACATGATGTGCAGGCCCACCCGCCCGTGCCGGGGGTGTGCGTAGGCGTCCGGGACCGTGCCGAGGATCGTGAAGCCGAAGGAGATCCACAGCTTCACGGCCGGGTTGGTCTCGACGACGGCGTTGAACACCATGCCCCGGTAGCCCTCGGCCCGCGCCGCGTCCAGGACGTGCTCGGCGAGGGCGCGGCCGATGCCCCGGCCGCCCTGGTCGGGGTCGACCATGAAGCCCGCGTTGGCGATGCGGGCGGCGGGGCCGCCGTAGTTGGCGGTGAGGTAGGCGGAGGCGACGAGGGCACCGGTGTCGTCCTCGACGACGTAGACGCGTTTGGCCGGCGCCATCCACAGGGCACGTGCCTCCTCTTCGGAGGTGTCCGGGTCCCAGGTGTAGGTGTCGGCTGCGGCGACGATCCGGTGCCAGAAAGGCCAGATCCGTGGCCAGTCCTGGGCCACGGCTTCTCTGATCAGCATGGGCGTGAGTCTCGCACGCCCATGCGTTCGGCGATCGCGACGACGGGTTCTGCCCGGGCGTCAGTCCACGCTGGGCAGGATGTGGGGCTCGGCGAGGTCGTCCTCGTAGCCCGCCAGGCGGATGGGGGCCGACCGGGCCCACACGTCGAGGCTGCCGAGCTCTCCGGCTCGGCGGCCCGCACGCTCCGTGCGTTCCTTGGGGCGTTGCTCGCGATTCGATGTCTCCGGTGTCACCGCGCACTCCTTATGTGTCGGATCACCCTCGGGGCGTACCTGCCCAGTCTGCGGCCAGGTACCAGACGCCCGCTTGGGTGTGGCTAGAGGCAGTTGGACGCGGTGGCGTCGGTTGCTCGTACGAGAGCAGGCCGTGGTGAACGGGTGTGTCCCATGACGGACCTTGGGTGTGGGTAGAACCCGGTACTGCTGTCCGTCCGCTACAGACTAACCAAATGAGCGGCAGGCCGCTCGATAGGGCTGAAAACAAAGGGTAACTATCCGAAGTCGCCCCGTGTTTCCCTAGGCGGAGTCTGCACCGGTTTGTCACGCCGCGCCCGGTGTGAGGGTCCCTCGGATGGCCTACGCCACCGCACAAGCGGCGTAGTTCGGATCCCGTCGTGAGACGGTACGCCGATGACGTCGTCGTACGGACCGCAAGGGCACCGAGGACTTCAGGCACTCCAGGGCAGGGCCGCGATCGTCACCGGCGCCACGCGCGGCATCGGGCGGGCGGTGGCCCGCGAGTTGAGCGAGGCCGGGGCGCTGGTGTGCGTGACCGCCCGCGACGCCGACGCCGTGCGCCGGACCGCCGCGGAGTTGGGCGGTGTCGGACTGGCGGGCAGCGTGGCCGACCCCGACCACCTGCGGGAGGTCACGGAACTGACGCTGCGCGAGTTCGGCCGGATCGACATACTGGTCAACAACGCGGCGACGAACCAGCCGTTCGGGCCCCTCATGGAGGCGGATCCGCACGCCTGGCGCGAGGCGTTCACGGTCAACGTCGAGGCCGCCCTGCGGTTGGTGCAGTGCACGTGGCGGGCCTGGATGGGCGAGCACGGCGGCGCGGTGGTGAACGTCTGCACGGAGGGCGCCGGGCACGTCGGGCCGGGCGTCGGCGCGTACGGCACCAGCAAGGCGGCCCTGCTGCATCTGACCGGACAGCTGGCGGGCGAACTCGCCCCCAGGGTGCGCGTCAACTCCGTCTCCCCCGGCCTCGTACGCACCGAGATGGCGCGCTTCGTGTGGGAGCCCGGCGAGCGGGACGTGGCGGCGGGGCTGCCGCTCGGGCGGATCGGAGAACCCGAGGACGTGGCGCGGGCGGTGGCGTGGCTGGCGTCGGACGCGGCGCAGTGGGTGACCGGGGCGGACCTGTTGGTGGACGGGGGTACGCGGGTGCGGGCCGCGTCCACGTCGGCGCCGTACGCGGTGCACGAGCGGCTGCGGTCCCAGGCACCGCCGGAGGCCGGACACCGGTGAACACGACACGCCGGCGCGGGTGCCCGAGATCAAGGCGGCTACGCGATCGCCCCCGAAGGGCGACAGGCCCGAGGGCGGGCCTGCATGGAGTCGAACCAGGAAGTACGCGTGACCATCGCACCGGGCACACCGGCGTTCGCTTCTCACCGTAGGACAGCGACGCTCCGGTCGGCCAGCAAATTAGCGCCCTACCACTTGCCCGGCGCGTAGTCCTTGAGGAAGACGCCGTACACGTCCTCGCCCTCCTCGCCGCGCACGATCGGGTCGTAGACGCGGGCCGCTCCGTCGACCAGGTCGAGGGGGGCGTGGAAGCCCTCCTCCGCGAGGCGCAGCTTGTCGTAGTGGGGGCGCTCGTCGGTGATCCAGCCGGTGTCGACCGAGGTCATGAGGATGCCGTCGGACTGGAACATCTCCTGGGCGCTGGTCCGCGTCACCATGTTCATCGCGGCCTTGGCGGCGTTGGTGTTCGGGTGGCCGGCGCCCTTGTAGCCGCGGCCGAAGACACCTTCCATCGCCGAGACGTTCACGACGTGCGCGCGCCCGCTCGTCGCCTGCCCGGCGGCGGCGGCCATGACCGGGCGGAGCTTGCTGATCAGGATGAACGGCGCCGTGTAGTTGCACAGCTGGGTCTCGAGGAGCTCCACCGGGGAGATCTGCTCGATCGTCTGCACCCAGGTGTTGCTGTCGACGACGTCGGGGACGAGGCCGCCCGCGTCGATGGCGGTGCCGTCGAGGTGCCGGGCGACGCTGGCGTTGCCCGCGACCAGGGCGAGGTCGGCGACCTGCTGCGCGTCCATGCCGGAGATCCCGGCGGGCAGCGCGGCCAGACCGTCCACCGCTCCCGAGCCGAAGGCGCCGATGACGTGGTGGGCGGGCAGCTCACCGGCGGGCAGTGGGGCGCTCTCGCCCTCGACCAGGGCGGCGTAGGCGGAGGGCAGGCGGCGTACGGTCTGCGTCGCGTTGTTGATGAGGATGTCGAGGGGGCCGGCCTCGGCTACCTGGTCGGCGAGGGCCACGGCCTGCGCCGGGTCGCGCAGGTCGATGCCGACGACCTCCAGGCGGTGCATCCAGTCCCCCGAGTCGTCCATGGCCTTGAAGCGGCGGATGGCGTCCTTCGGGAAGCGGGTGGTGATCGTCGTGTGCGCGCCGTCGCGCAGCAGTCGCAGCGCGATGTACATGCCGATCTTGGCGCGGCCGCCGGTGAGCAGGGCGCGCTTGCCGGTGAGGTCGGCGCGGGCGTCGCGCTTGGCACGGTTCAGGCCGGCGCAGTCGGGACAGAGCTGGTGGTAGAAGTAGTCGACTTCCACGTACCGCGCCTTGCAGGTGTAGCAGGAGCGCGGGCGCTGGAGTATCCCCGCGATCTTCCCCTCCCCGGTGGCCGACGACGGCAGGATGCCCTCCGTCTCGTCGTCGATGCGCTGGGCGGAGCCGGTCGCCGTGGCCTCCGTGACCGCCTT
This sequence comes from Streptomyces sp. NPDC033131, assembly GCF_055578365.1. Taxonomy (NCBI): domain Bacteria; kingdom Bacillati; phylum Actinomycetota; class Actinomycetes; order Kitasatosporales; family Streptomycetaceae; genus Streptomyces; species Streptomyces sp. NPDC033131. The sequence goes on along the minus strand of NZ_JBVIPA010000014.1, from coordinate 14,529 downwards.
GTCATGGGCGGTCTTGGCGGCCCGGCGCTCCTGGCGGCGGCGCTGCTTGACGCTGCGGTAGATGCCCGCGGTGGCCCGGCGCACGGTGATCGCGTCGGGGTGGTCGACGTCCAGCTTGTCGAGCTCCTCGAGCACACCGAGGCAGACGGCGAGCCGCTCCGGGTCGATGCCGGGACCGTAGACGATCTCGTCCGTGGTCGCCGAGCCGTTGTCTGTCACCGTCATGGCCGCTGCCGTTCCCTGGGTGTTTCGCGCGGCGCTCCGACGACGACCGCTTTCGAACAGGGCATTTTACGGAGCGCGGGGCCATAGCACCAAACCCGTGACGATCATGGGTCGCAGGCGGCGATCAGCGTCTCCACCTCCGCGGTCACGGCCAGGGCCAGACGATCGAGGTCCGGCACGGCCTCGGCATCGGCGACGAGCCCGTAGTGCACCCGCCCGCGGTAGGTCGAGATCGCGACCGCGAGGGACTGCCCGCCGGCCAGCGGGGCGAAGGGATAGACCTCGGTGACGGGGTTGCCGCCGAGCTTCAGGCCGATGCCGGGCAGCGGCACGCTGGTGACCAGGATGTCGAACCACAGCCGCGCGGCCTGGCTCATCAGCGGTCCGCCGATGCGGTGGCCGAGCGCCGGGACGTGGTCGGCGAGCAGGGCGACGGCGCCGGCGCCCCGGTTGGGCCCGGCGTCCTTGTTGCGGTCCATGGCCGTGCGGACCGTGGCCAGGCGGCCGAGCGGGTCCGAGTCGGCGACGGGAAGCCGCATCAGGTACCCGGAGAGCCGGTTGCCCTGTGGGTGGGCGGTGCGCGGGCGGCGCCTGGACACGGGGATCAGGGCGCGGGGCGCGACACCCTCGCTGCCGTCACCCCGCTCGTCCAGCCAGCTGCGCAGGGCGCCGGCGACGACGGCGATCAGGACGTCGTTGACGGTGCCGCCGACGGCCTTGCGGACGCGGTGCACGTCGTCGATGTCGACCACCACCCCGGCGGTGCGGCGGGTGCCGGTGGACCGGGCGGTGAGGGCGGCGGAGGTCCGTACGTCCAGGGTGGAGCGGGCGACCGAGGTGCCGATGTCCAGGGCCCGGCCCACGTCGGACAGGGCGCCGCGCACCAGCCCCGGCAGTCTGCGGACGTCCGGGAGCAGACCGCGCGCCGGCTCGGCGGGGCGGGGACGGCGGGCCGGCACGTCCATCGGGTCCAGGATCGCCGCGGCGAGCGTCAGTGCGCGCAGGCCGTCGGCCAGGGCGTGGTGGAACTTGAAGAGCACGGCGAACGAGACGCCGTCCGCACCCGGCAGCACATGCGCCTCCCACGGCGGCCGGTCCCGCTCCAGCGGCCGCTGCATCAGCCGGCCGGCCTCGGCCTGGAAGTCCGCGGTGGGGGCGTGCAGGGTGACGTGGTCGAGCGGGTCGAAGTCCGGAGCGGGCTCGCGTGCCGCGCCGCCGAAGGCCCCCGGGAAGCCCAGGGGCCACACGTCCCGGATGCGCATCCGCAGTCCGGGCACCGCGGCGGCCCGCGCGGCCAGCAGGTCGGCCGCGTGAGCACCCGCGGTGGGCGATTGCGCCGTGAAGACGCCGAGTGCGCCCAGGTGCATGGGGTGCTCGGCGGATTCCATGTTCCAGAACGCCAGGTCGAGAGGTGCGAGCAGGTCAGGAGTCAATGGCTTGCCTCGCGTCGACGACGGGTGAGGCAAGCAGTCAATCGCCCCCAAGCGATTACGGTCAAGTACGATCAGGCTACGCTCAGTTAACAGCAGATTAAGTCCGGCGCCCTGGGCCCCGGCTGTCACAGGGGCAAAGGCCCAGGAAATCAGGGCACCTGCTGGCCCTTCCCCAGTGCGATCACTCCGCCTTTGGACACCGTGTACAGCTCTGCGTCCCGCTCCGGATTCACGCCGATGGTCGCGCCCGGTGGGACCTGGACGTTCTTGTCGAGCACGGCCCCGCGCACCACCGCGCCCCGCCCGATGTGCACGTTGTCGTGCAGCACCGAGCCCTGGACCACGGCTCCCGGATCGACGACGACACCCGGCGACAGGACCGACCGGGTGACCTGGCCGCGGATCAGGCAGCCCGCGCTGATGATGGACTCGCTCGCGATGCCGCCCGCGTTGAAACGGGCCGGGGAGAGCTGACCCGAGTGGGTGTAGATGGGCCAGCTGCGGTTGTACAGGTTGAAGGTGGGGCGTTCCGCGATGAGGTCCATGTGGGCGTCGTAGTAGGCGTCGAGCGTGCCGACGTCCCGCCAGTAGCCCTGGTCGCGGGTGGTCTCGCCGGGCACGTGGTTGGCGCTGAAGTCGTACAGCTGGGCCTCGCCGCGGTCGGTGAGCTGCGGCAGGATCGAGCCGCCCATGTCGTGCACCGAGTGCACGTCCTCGGCGTCCCGTTGCAGCGCCTCGATGAGGGCCTTGGTGGTGAAGATGTAGTTGCCCATCGAGGCGAACACGCACTCGGGGTCGTCGGCCAGGCCGGGCGGGTCGGCGGGCTTCTCCAGGAAGCTCTCCACCGTCTGGCCGTCGGAGCCGGGGCTGATCACGCCGAAGGCCGACGACTCGCCCCGCGGGACGCGTATCCCGGCCACCGTCACGCCCGCGCCGCTCTCGATGTGCTGGGCGAGCATCTGACGCGGGTCCATGCGGTAGACGTGGTCGGCGCCGAAGACGGCCACGTACTCGGGCTGTTCGTCGTAGATGAGGTTCAGGGACTGCAGGATCGCGTCCGCGCTGCCCAGGTACCAGCGCGGGCCGAGGCGCTGCTGGGCCGGGACCGGGGTGACGTAGTTGCCGAGCAGGCTGGACATCCGCCAGGTGGTGGTGATGTGCCGGTCCAGCGAGTGCGACTTGTACTGCGTGAGCACGCAGATGCGCAGGATGTCGGCGTTGACCAGGTTGGACAGCACGAAGTCGACAAGGCGGTACGTGCCGCCGAAGGTGACCGCGGGTTTCGCGCGGTCCGCGGTCAGGGGCATCAGGCGTTTGCCCTCTCCGCCCGCCAGCACGATGCCGAGCACCGAAGGACCACCACGACGCATGGCCGCTCCCCTCACCCTGGGTTGATCATCCATGCCTGCCCCCGAGCAGGGCGGACTACGCCTGTTCGAGGACTCCGACCTACTGGTCCGGTTTGAGGATCTCCTCGTAGAGCCGGACCGTACGCCGGGCGACGGCGTCCCAGCCGAACTCGCCCACCGCTCGCTCCCGCCCCGCCTCGCCCATCTCCCGCGCGGCCGCCGGGTCCCCGAGGACCGAGTCCAGCGCCTGCGCGAGGCTCGTCTCGAAGTCGTCGTCGACCGGCACGAGCAGTCCTGTCTTCCCGTCGTCCACGACTTCGGGAATCCCGCCGACCCGGGAGGCCACGACGGGAGTGCCGCACGCCATCGCCTCCAGGTTGACGATGCCGAGGGGTTCGTACACCGAGGGGCACGCGAACACCGCGGCGTGCGTCAGAAGCTGGATCACCTCGGGCCGGGGCAGCATCTGCGGGATCCAGTGCACGCCCTCGCGGACCCGGCTCAGCTCCTGGAAGAGCTCGCGGAACTCCTGGTCGATCTCGGGGGTGTCGGGGGCGCCGGCGCAGAGCACGACCTGCGCGGCCGGATCGATGTCCCGCACCGCGCGCAGCAGGTGCGGCACGCCCTTCTGGCGGGTGATGCGGCCGACGAACAGGACGTACGGGCGGTCCGGGTCCAGGCCGATGCGGCGCAGGACGTCGGTGCCGTGGTCGGGCCGGTAGAGGCTGGTGTCGATGCCGTTGTGCACGATGTGGACCTTGGCCGGATCCAGCGCCGGGTAGCAGCCGAGGATGTCGTCGCGCATGGCACCGGAGACGGCGATCACCCCGTCGGCTGACTCGATCGCGGTGCGCTCCGCCCAGCTGGAGAGGGCGTATCCGCCGCCGAGCTGCTCGGCCTTCCAGGGACGCAGGGGCTCCAGGGAGTGGGCGGTCATCACGTGCGGGATGCCGTACAGGAGCTTGCCGAGGTGGCCGGCGAGGTTGGCGTACCAGGTGTGGGAGTGCACGAGCTCACGGCCTTCGAGGCCGGCGGTCATCGCGAGGTCCACGGAGAAGGTGCGCAGCGCGTCGTTGGCGGTGTCCAGCACCGGCCAGGGGCGGTGGCGGATCACACCGTCGGCACGGCCCTCGCCCCAGCAGTGCACATCGAGGTCGACGAGGGACCTCAACTCCCGGGCGAGGAACTCGACATGGACGCCCGCACCGCCGTACACATCCGGCGGGTACTCGCGGGTCAGCAGTCCCACACGCACCCGGAACCCCCTGTCTCAGCGGCTGCTTGTCTTCATGGTCACCCAGATGCGGCGTGCGGGGAAGACCGCGGGGGTCGTGTGAAGCAACAGTCACCGCATACGCCCCCGGCGGGCACACGGTAGTAGAGGCAGCAGCTGCGTCGGCGGAAGGCGGTGCCGGTGAGGGTACCGGCGCCCGCGAGGAGGGGGTGGGCGAGGAGTTCCGCGGTGCGGGCGCGGGCCGTCGCGGCCACGTCCGTACGGCCGTGACGCCGCGCCCAGCCGTCCAGCTGCCGGGCGGCGCCCGCCAGCGCGGAGGCGGCGTTTCCCCACAGCAGGCCTTCGGCGACGCGGTACCGGGCGTGCAGGATGTCGGTCACCGGCTGGAGGTGGGCGTGCAGCACGACGTCCGCGAGGGTCTTCGCGTCCGCGGGCAGCGGCCGTACGGCGGCCAGCCACAGGTCGTCGGGGGCGCTGCCGTCGGGATCCCAGTGCAACAGCCGCGGGTCGAGGTCGGGGAGCCGGCCGTAGAGGGCGGCGCAGCCGAGAGCCACCGACCACAGGCGGGCGGCGAGCCCTTGCTGGGCCACGGAGGCCGCGACGCGCGGCTCGGGGGCGCGCAGGGCGGCGCCTACCTTGCGCACCCGGAAAGTCATAGAATCTTCGTGAACATCCGCAAAATCCTCGTACACGTGCGCGAGCGTCGGCGGTGGCGCGTGCGGGGCTCCTGCCGTGTGCAGTGCGAAGAAGCCGCCGAGCGGGCGCAGCGCGGCGAGATCGGGGTCGAGGTCCACGAAGAGCAGTAATACCAAGGCCTCTAGGGGCGCCGACCACTAGGGGTTCGCCCAGGGGCACCCACCCTGGGGATGACTGCGCCCGATTCGTACTCCATCGGCAGTAGGACCCATTAACTGCTCAGGGACGACGACGGGAAGAATTTTTCACGGGATCGTGTTGGTCATGGAAGCCGACAGTACGCCGCGCCGGGCCCAGCGCCCCCGCCTCACGCAGAGGAGTCGCTCATGAGTGCCCTCGCGTTGTCCGTGCTCCTGTCGTTCGTCTCCGCCGTGGCGTACGCGGGCGGGGCGATCGTCCAGGAGCAGGTGGCGGTCTCCTCCCCCGGTCAGCAGTACGCGCCGATGCGCCGGCCCGTCTGGTGGGCGGCGGTCGGACTGAACGGCCTGGGTGCACTGCTGCACGTGGTGGCGCTCGCCTACGGCCCGCTGAGCCTGGTGCAGCCGCTGGGCGCGCTGACCATCGTCTTCGCGCTGCCGATGGCGGCCCTGTTCGTGGGCCGCAAGGCCGGGGCGACCGCGTGGCGCGGGGCGATCATGGCGACGGTCGGTCTCGCCGGTCTGCTCTCCCTGGTCGGCGCGTCCGACGCGCAGTCGCTGGACACCACACAGCGGGTGGGGGTGGCCGTGGTCACCGCCGGTGCGGTAATCGCGCTGATGATCGCCGGCCGGGCCGCACACCGGCACCCGGCGGTGCGCAGCATCCTGCTCGCGATCGCGTCCGGTATCGCGTTCGGCATGTCCTCGGTCTTCACCAAGACCGTCGCCGTCGACTGGACGGGCGGAGTCTCCGCGGCCGACGTGCCGTCCCTGGCCGTGATCGGTGTCCTGGCCACGACCGGCATGCTGCTGTCCCAGGCCGCCTACCGCGGCGCGGGGCTCGCGGCCCCGCTGGCCACGCTGACGGTCGTGAACCCGGTGGCGGCGGCCGCGGTCGGCATCACGATGTTCGGAGAAACCTTCCGCTACGGCACCACGGGCACCGCGCTCGCACTCAGTTGCGGTGTGGTGGCGGCGGGCGGCCTGATCCTGCTGACCACCGAGCGGCTGCAGCGCACCCACCCGGAGCCCGTGGAGCCACTGCCCGAGTCCGCGGCCCGGCCGGTGACGCCGCTGCCCGAGCCGGTCCCGGCCGAAGGGCGCCAGGCCCTCAGGGTGCCCGAGCAGCCGGTCGCCGCAGGGGTCCGGAACGGCGTGCTCGTCCCGACTCCGGAGACTGCCGCGGTCCAGGAGGCCACGCTCCTTCCGGCCCCCTCCGCTGCCGCGATCCCGGACTCCGTGCCGGCCCCGGCCCCGGCGGCTGCCGCGGTGCCTGACGGCGCGCTCGTCCCGGTCCCGGTCCCGGTGTCGCCGTCGGCCCTGGACGGCGACACCGGCACGGAGGACGCCGCAGAGAGCGCGGCGTCGTCGGAGTCCGACGTGCCGGCGTATCTCTACGGACCCTTCCACGCCGGCCTGTTCGTCCCGCTGCCCGTCGTCGACCGGCACCGCACGCGCGTCAAATCCTGAGGCCGCCGGCCTTCAGGTAGGCCACCGGGTCGATGTCCGTTCCGAAGCCGGGCCCCGTCCGCACCTCGAAGTGCAGATGCGGGCCCGTGCTGTTGCCCGTGGAGCCCGAGCGGCCGATCCGCTGGCCGCCGCCCACCGTCTGCCCGCTCTTCACGGAGATCGCCGACAGGTGCGCGTACTGGGTGTAGCGGCCGTCGGAGTGCCGGATCACCACCTGGTAGCCGAACGATCCGCCCCACCCGGCGGTGACGACCTTGCCGGCCGAGACCGCCTTCACGGAGGTGCCCGTGGGCACGGCGAAGTCGACGCCGGTGTGGTAGCCCTTCGACCAGGAGGAACCCGTCTTGCGGTACGGCGTGCCCGGGCCGGCGTTCACCGGGGAGACCAGGGAACGGCTGGTCGTGGCCTTCTCTTCGGAGTCCTGGGTGCCCGAGGCGGCCTTCTCGGTGGCTGACCCGCCACCGGTCCGGGTGGTCGTGGTGGCGGTGGTGGTGTCCTGGCCGCGCAGCTTCAGCCGCTGGCCGGGCACGATCAGGTCGGGGTCCGGTCCGATGGCCTTCCGGTTGGCCGTGTACAGCCCCCGCCAGCCGCCCTTGACCCGCTGGGCGTCGGCGATCTCGGAAAGCGAGTCGCCGCGGACCACCGTGTACATCTCGGCGGTCCCGGCCCGGGACTGGGGCGTGGTCTGTGGCTGCACGTCCGCCGCGGCACTGCCCGGCTTCTTCGCGGCGCTGTCGCCGGCCGGGGCGGGACGGATGTCCGGGGTGTCGCCGCCCCGCGTCAGGCCGGCCCGCACCGAGCACGCCGGCCAGGCCCCTGGTCCCTGCCCGTCCAGCACCTTCTCCGCCACGGCGATCTGCTGGTCCTTGGTGGCCAGATCCGCTCGCGGGGCGTACCGCGTGCCGCCGTACGCCTCCCAGGTGGACTGGGTGAACTGCAGTCCGCCGTAGTAGCCGTTGCCGGTGTTGATGTTCCAGTCGTTGCTCGACTCGCAGGCGGCGACCTTGTTCCAGGTGTCCACGTCGGCGGCCTGCGCGACCCCGGCACCGATGAGCGGCATCGCCATCCCGGCACCGCCCGCCGTGACGGTGAGCGAGGCGCGGTTGATCCTGTTCGGCTGATACCGGCGGTGCCGGCCGCGTACGGCCATGAAGAGCCCCCCTAGGCATGCGTCAGGAGGGGCAAAAGTAAGCGCTGCGAACAGGCCATGACAAGGCGGCAATCGGCCGTGCTTCCGTTCAAGAAATCAGGAATAAGCGGCAGTTGCGCGGCGGCTGAGCCAGGTGGTGCCTCTCATGCGTATCTGCCTGCGGAGCGCCGCCCGGCCCGGACGCGCGGTCGGTGTACCGGCACGTCAGGATGGCCGAGGGGCGATACTGACCTGCACGACCGGCAGACACCGGCACCACCGGCACCACCGGCACCACCGGCACCACCGACAACCGGATCCCCGGATCCTTGAGGAGCCAACCGAATGAGCAATTCAGCCCAGATCGGCGTCACAGGACTCGCGGTCATGGGCCGCAATCTCGCCCGCAACTTCGCGCGCAACGGCTACACGGTCGCGTTGCACAACCGGACGGCGTCGCGTACGCACGCGCTGGTGGAGGAGTTCGGGAGCGAGGGCGACTTCGTCGCGGCCGAGACCGCCAAGGAGTTCGTGGCGGCTCTGGAGCGACCGCGGCGCCTGGTCGTCATGGTGAAGGCCGGCGACCCGACCGACGCGGTGATCCAGGAGTTCGCCCCGCTCCTGGAGCCGGGCGACATGATCATCGACGGCGGCAACGCGCACTTCGCGGACACCCGGCGTCGCGAGCGCGAACTGCGCGAGCAGGGCATCCACTTCGTCGGCATGGGCGTCTCGGGTGGCGAGGAGGGCGCGCTGCTCGGACCGAGCATCATGCCGGGCGGACCCAGGGAGTCCTACGACTCGCTGGGCCCGATGCTGGAGAAGATCTCCGCGAAGGCGGCGGACGGAACGCCGTGTGTGACGCACGTGGGTCCGGACGGCGCCGGGCACTTCGTGAAGATGGTGCACAACGGCATCGAGTACGCCGACATGCAGCTGATCGGCGAGGCGTACCAGTTGCTGCGCGACGTCGCCGGGTACGAGCCCGCGCAGATCGCGGACATCTTCCGCACCTGGAACACCGGACGCCTCGACTCCTACCTGATCGAGATCACCGCCGAGGTGCTGTCCCACGTGGACGCGGCGACCGGCAAGCCCTTCGTGGACGTGGTGGTGGACCAGGCCGAGCAGAAGGGCACCGGCCGCTGGACCGTCCAGATCGCCCTCGACCTCGGCGTCCCGGTCTCCGGCATCGCCGAGGCGGTCTTCGCGCGCTCGCTCTCCGGGCATGCCGCGCTGCGGGAGGCCTCGCGGGGGCTGGCCGGGCCGAAGGCGTCGCCGCTGAGCGAGGCGGAGGCGGGCGCCTTCGCCGACCGCGTGGAGCAGGCGCTGTACGCCTCGAAGATCGTGTCGTACACCCAGGGCTTCCACGAGATCGCCGCGGGCAGTGAGGAGTACGGCTGGGACATCGACCTCGGCGCCGTCTCCGCGCTCTGGCGGGGCGGCTGCATCATCCGCGCGGCCTTCCTGGACCGTATCCGGGCCGCGTACGACGCCCGGGCGGACCTGCCGAGCCTGCTGTCCGACGAGACGTTCGCGCAGGAGATCGCGGCGGCCCAGGACGACTGGCGCGAGGTCCTCGTCGCCGCGACCCGCCAGGGCGTCCCGACGCCGGGCTTCGCGGCGGCCCTCGCCTACTACGACGCCCTGCGCGCCGAGCGGCTGCCCGCGGCACTCACGCAGGGGCAGCGGGACTTCTTCGGCGCGCACACCTACCGGCGGACCGACCGGGACGGATCGTTCCACACGCTGTGGGGCGGGGACCGGTCCGAGGTCTCCGAGTAGGCAGGTGGTGCGGAGGTGCACAGCGGCGGTGGGCGGCCGGAAGGCCGTCCACCGCCGTTTTTGCGCGCCGAGGGCCGGGGGCCGGCGATGCCGGCTCAGGACAGTGGCGGTCCTGGCTCCGGGTTCGGGACCGGCTCAGGGCCCGGCGGGATGGGGGACGGGGAGGGTTCCGGGGTCGGCGAAGGGGGCGGGGCCGGGTCCGGGCCCGGCGCGGGCGGAGTCGGGTCCGGACCCGGCGCGGGCGGCACCGGGTCGGGGTACGGCTTCGGCGGCTGAGGAGACGGGCCGGGGGTGGGCCCCGGCCCGGGGCCCGGCGTGGGGTCCGGGTGGACGGGGTCGGCGTACGGGTTGGTCATGGCGTCCTCCGGCCAGTCGGTCGACATCGGCTCTGGACTACTCCCCCGCGTACCCGACGGCAGCGCCACCACTCACCCCGCCGCGTGAAGGGGCTGAGCCGGGTGGGTCTGCCGGTGTGCGGGACGACCCGGAGAGGCTGGGAGGGATCGGACCGCGTACCTCAGAACCGCCCCGGGTGCGCCACGAGCCACGCCTTCGCCGCCCGCAGCAGGCCCGGGTCGGCCGGCGGGGCCTCGTCGGGGTGACGCTCGGCCCACTTGACGACGTACGGGCACAGCGGGGCGACGACGATGCCCTCGCGCTCGGCCATGGCGTACAGCTCACGCGCCAGGGAGCCCGCGATGCCCTTCCCCTCGTGGGCCGGTTCGACGATCGTGTGGACCGGGACGAGCGCGCCCTCGGGCGCCTCGAGCAGGAAGTACTCGATGTGGCCGACCACTTCACCGGAACCGTCGCCGATCGCCTCCAGGCGGCCCGCCGCCCGGTCGTCGCGGATCTCGATGTCACTCATGGGCATGCTCCTGGTCCGAAGATCGTCGTGAGAATCAGGGTCACGGGTCAGGAGTGAGAGGTCAGACCACCACGGCCTGCGGGCTGCGCTCCTGGTCCGAGCCCGGCACCGGCTCGGACGGGTCGGCTCCCAGGGCCACGATGCGGTTGTCGCGGTCCACGTGCACGACCCGGGGTTCGAGCGCCCGTGCCTCGGCGTCGGTCACCTGAGCGTAACTGATGATGATCACCAGATCGCCGGGGTGGACGAGGTGGGCGGCCGCTCCGTTGATCCCGACGACACCCGAACCGCGTTCACCCTCGATGACGTACGTCTCCAGCCGGGCGCCGTTGGTGATGTCGACGATGTGCACCAGCTCGCCGGGCAACAGATCGGCGGCGTCGAGCAGGTCGGCGTCGATGGTCACCGATCCCACGTAGTGCAGGTCGGCCTGGGTGACGGTGGCTCGATGGATCTTGGACTTGAACAGAGTTCGCAGCACTTTGGACTCCTGGAAGACGGCTCCCTGCCAGCTTTTTGCAGGTCAAGGGCGTCCATCACTGTACACCGGCACGCCTTCGACTCGAAGACCTTTCAAGAGCAGCCGCCGACCATGCGCGATGGATCCTCAGACGACGAGGGCCCCAGCAAGGTGGCGGGACTGCTGCGCGGGCAAACGGCCCAGACGGACCTGGGGCCTTCGGCGATGTCCGTGCGGCACAGCCGCTCGTGCGGGGATCGGCCAGGTGGAGTCCCGGCAGGCGACCGGGAGACGGGCTGCGGCCGGACGGCCGGACGGGCTCGCCCGGTCATCGGACCGCGTCTCGGCGGAGAGCGCTTGGTCCGCCTTCGCGACACCGACCACGGCGTGCATGACGACGACACGGCCTACGACCGCGCCGTCGGCCCCATGCCGCGATTCTCACCCATGACCCGTCCCGGCCCTGCCTGCGTACGGTTCTCGCCTGACCAGCACCTACCTGGGCGCGACGGTGCACCAGCTGCGGACCGCATGGCCGCCCTGACGTCCACGTGGCACACCGTCGCGCCCCCTCAGGTCACCTCATACGCCGCAACGCGGGCCTCGCGGTCTGGTCGGGGCCCTGGTCGACGAGCCAGACCGCGAGTGCGGCCGGCGTCGGCGCCGTGAAGACCATCCGGATCGGCAGCTCCACGCCCAGCGCCGTGCGCACGCGGCTGACCAGGCGAGTGGCCAGCAGCGAATGCCCGCCGAGGGCGAAGAAGTCGTCCTCCGGTCCCACCACGGGCACGCCCAGCACCTGGGCGAACACCTCGCAGAGGAGTCGCTCCTGCTCCGTGGCCGGCTGCCGGCCCGCCCCCGCCGCCGCGGCGACGTCCGGTTCCGGCAGCGCCGCACGGTCCAGCTTGCCGTTGACCGTCAGCGGCAGAGCATCCAGCACCACGACCGCCTGCGGGACCATGTACTGCGGCAGCGTCTGCGCGACGTGGTCCAGCACCGTCCGACGTAGCGCACTGTCCTCGATGTCCACCCGGTCGCCTGCCGGGACGACATAGGCGACCAGCCGCCCGCCGCCCGCCGCATCCGCCCGGACCATCACCGCGGCCTGGGCCAGCTCGGGGTGGCGGGCCAGTGCGGACGCGATCTCCTCGGGCTCGATCCGGAAGCCGCGGACCTTCACCTGCTCATCCGCCCGCCCGGCGAACTCCAGCCGGCCCTCGGCCGTCCAACGCACCCGGTCGCCCGTCCGGTACATCCGTTCGCCCACACCCGCGTACGGGCAGGCCACGAACCGTTCGGCCGTCAGATCCGCGCGCCCCACATACCCGCGGGCCAGACTGGGGCCCGCCACATACAGGTCGCCCATCACCCCGACCGGCGCGGGGGCCAGCTGCCCGTCCAGGACGAAGGCCCGGACGCCTCGGATCGGGCCGCCGATGTCCGGCGTGTCGTGCACCGCCAACGGCTGCGACATCGTCGCGCAGACGGTGGTCTCCGTCGGCCCGTACGCGTTGATCAGCCGACGCCCCGGCGCCCAGCGCTCCACCAGCGGTGCGGCCAGCGCCTCACCCGCCGACACCAGGGTCGTCACCGACGCCAGGTCCTCCGGCGAGAGCTCCGCCAGCAGCGCCGGCGGCAGGGTCACATGTGTCACCCCGTGCCGAGCCAGCACCCGTGCCAGACCCGGTCCGGGCAGCAGCTCCTCCGCTCCCGCCACGACCAGACACGCACCGGACGACAGCGCCACCACCACGTCCGAGACGGCCGCGTCGAAGCTCAGCGACGCGAACTGCAGCAGGCGGCTGGATTCCATTACGGCGAACCGCTCCACCTGTGCGGCCGCCAGGCCCGCCAGCCCGGCGTGCGACACCGCTACACCCTTGGGCCGCCCCGTCGAACCCGACGTGTAGATCACATACGCCGTCTGGCCGGGCACGCCGGTCACCGCCGGGGCGGTCTCCGGCGCGGCCTCCAGGGCAGCCGCCACCTCCGGGTCGTCCAGGTCAAGCACCGGGAGCCCCGGCACGGTGACCCGGCGTGTCAGTTCACTCTGCCCGACGACGACGTCGGCTCCGCTGTCCGCGAGCATGAACTCCAGCCGCTCGGCGGGATACTCCGGATCCAGGGGCAGATACGCCGCTCCCGCCTTCCACACGGCCAGGATCGCGGCTATCGCCGCCACGCCCCGCGGCAGGGAGAGCCCCACCACGGACTCCGCGCCGACCCCGTACTCCCGCAGGAAATGCGCCAGGCGGTTGGCCCGCGCGTCCAGCTCCGCATACGACAGCTCGGTCTCCCCGGCCGCCACCGCGACCGCGTCGGGAGTCCTGGCCACCTGCGCCTGGAACAGCTCCTGCGCCATCCGGGCCGCCACCGGCGCATCGGAAGAGTTCCACTCCTCCAGCATCCGCTGCAACTCGCCCCCCGGCAGCACCTCGACCGCCGCGAACCGGGTCTCCGGCGCCGTCTCCAGCGCGGCCACCAGGTTGTCCACGCAGGTGTGCAGCATGGCGCAGACGGCTTCGGCGTCCACCGAGCCCACGGCGTCCACGGTCAGGGAGAAGCCGGAGCCGTGGTCATCCACCGCCACGGCCACCGGGTAGTTGGTGCGTTCCCTGGTGAGCAGCGTGCTGACGCCCTCGAGCACGGTCGCGCTGTCGTGCTTCAGCGCCTCCGCGGCGGCCTGGTGGTGCCGGTAGTTGAAGATCGAGGTGAAGAGCGGGCTGCCGCCCGGCACACCGCTGGCCCGTTGGACGAGCGCCAGCGGCGCGTGCTCATGCACCAGCAGGTCCGCGAGCTGGTCCCGCAGACCGGCCAGTACGTCCGGCACACTCGCCGATCCCACACGGACGCGCACCGGCAGCGTGTTGATGAGGGGACCCTGGACACGATCGGCGCCCGCGCCGGCGTTCATCCGCCCGAACAGCACGGTGCCGAAGACCACGTCGTCCCGTCCGCTGACCGCCGCGAGGACCCGGGCCCACGCCAGATGGAACACGGTGGCCGGGCTCACGCCGAGCTTGCGCGCCGTGCTCCGCAGCCGACCGGCCAGGTCCTCGCCGACGGACCACTTCGCGCGTTCCGCATCACTGCCGTCGCCGTGCACGTCGAGCAGCCCGTAGGGAGCCGTTGTCTCGTGGACGTCACCGAGCAGCCCCGAGAAGTAGCGCTCGTGCTCCTCCCGCGCCACGCCCCGCCGCGCCTGGGTCACAAAGCCGCGGAACGGAAGGGCCGCCGGCAGCGAGTCGCCCTGCCCGGAGAGGAAAGCCCCGAGCTCGCGCAGCAGGGCCTCCTGACTCGTGTGGTCCCGGACGGTCTGGTGGATACGCACCAGGCACACCCACCGGTCGCCGCCCGGCTCGGCGGCGACGTGCGCCCGGATCAGCGGAGCACTGCGCAGATCCATCCAGCCTCCGGCATGCGCCAGCAACTGCTGCACGGTATTGCCGCCTTCGGGATCGGCAACGAACTCCTCGACGGGCAGATTCACCTCCCGCAGCACCACCTGGACCGGCTCACTCAGCTCCTCCCAGAGGAAGGCCGTGCGGTAGATGTCATGCCGGTTCACCACCTGCTGCAGCGCGTCCAGGAACGCGTCCAGCCGCTCCCGCGATTCCATTGCGAGCACGATCGGCAGGACATACACGTCGCCGCTGCCCTGACCGGACATCAGGTGGTGGAAGAGGATGCCTTCCTGGAGGGGTGCGAGGGGGTAGATGTCCGCGATGTTCGCCGCGCCTCCC